>JALOLQ010000319.1 GCA_025455895.1 Solirubrobacteraceae bacterium | reverse complement strand
GCAGGCCGGGACGGTCGAGGCCCATGCCCTGACGCTATCGTCCGCCCGATGCCAGCCGCCGTCAGCGCCACCGCCACCGACCTGCCCGAGTCCCGCGTCCGCGTGGAGGCCGAGGTGCCCGCCGACGTGCTCGACCGGCGCCTGGAGCAGGTGGCCCGCACGCTGGCCCAGGACATGAAGCTCCCGGGCTTTCGCAAGGGCAAGATCCCGCCCCAGGTCGTGCTCCAGCGGCTCGGCCGCGAGACCGTCCTCGACGAGGCGATCCGCTCGACCCTCGGCCGCTGGTACCTGCAGGCCGTCGACGCCGCGGGCATCCACCCCGTCGGCGACCCGGACGTCTCGCTCGGCGACCTGCCGGGCACCGGCGAGCCGCTGACCTTCAGCTTCGAGATCGGCGTGCGGCCGACGGCGACGCTCGGCACGTACAAGGGGCTCGAGGTCGGGCGGCGCGAGCCGGAGGCCGACGAGGAGGCCGTGAGCGCCCAGCTCGAGGAGCTGCGCACGCGGATGAGCAAGCTCGAGGGCGTCGAGGAGCCGGCCGGCGAGGGCGACTTCGTCGTCATGGACTACGTCGGCTCGATCGACGGCGAGGAGTTCGACGGCGGCGCGGGCACCGATCAGCTGATCGAGCTCGGCTCCGGCCGGCTGATCCCCGGCTTCGAGGAGCAGCTCACCGGCGCCGTCGCCGGCGAGGAGCGCACGCTCGACGTGACCTTCCCCGACGACTACGGCGCCGAGCACCTGGCCGGGCGCCGGGCGCAGTTCGCGGTCACGATCAAGGAGATCCGCCGCCGGGTCCTGCCCGAGCTCGACGACGCCTTCGCCTCCGACGCCGCGGGGTTCGACACCCTCGACGAGCTGCGCGAGGACATCGCCGGGCGGATCCGCGAGCTCGACGAGCAGCGCGCCGAGGGCGAGTTCCGCGAGGCGGTGCTCGACGCCGCCGTCGAGCAGGCCACGGTCAGCGTGCCCGAGGCGCTCGTCGAGGCGCGCGGGCGCGAGCTGCTCGACCGGATGCTCCACCAGCTCGAGCACCAGGGCATCAACCGCGAGATGTACTTCCAGATCTCCGGGCGCACGGAGGAGGACCTGCTGGCCGAGAGCGCCGAGGACGCCGAGCGCACGCTGAAGCGCGAGGCGGTGCTCGCCGCGATCGTCGAGGCCGAGAGCCTCGAGCCCTCCGACGGGGACGTGCTCGACGCGCTGCAGGACTCCGCGGCGAGCGAGAACACGACGCCCGAGAAGCTGCGCGACCGGCTCGAGAAGGCCGGGCGCCTCGACGACCTGCGCGACGACCTCGCCCAGCGCGCGGCGCTCGACCTGCTCGTCGAGCACGCGACCGCGATCGATCCCGGTCGCGCCGCCGCCCGCGAGCAGCTCTGGACGCCCGGCGACGACTGAGTCCCGGCCGGGCCGGGGCGCCCGTTCGCCGCGCCGCGGGGCCGGTGGTACAACTGGCGCATGCGCGCTCGTGCGCTCGCCGGGACGCTGGGCCTCGCCGCCGCCGCGGCCCTGCTCGGCGCCGCCCCCGCCGGCGCGCAGCAGCGCACGATCGGCGCGGACCTGAACCGGCCGGCGAGCGCGACGTACGGCTGTGAGACGCTGCCCACGATCAGCGCGTTCGGGGGACGGGCGTTCCTGCCGAGCC
Organism: Solirubrobacteraceae bacterium; assembly: GCA_025455895.1. Taxonomy (GTDB): domain Bacteria; phylum Actinomycetota; class Thermoleophilia; order Solirubrobacterales; family Solirubrobacteraceae; genus F1-60-MAGs163. The sequence continues at coordinate 1,251 of JALOLQ010000319.1, read as the reverse complement.
GCGTCGCGACCTGCACCTACCTGGCCACGACGCGGCTCGGCGGGAGCACCGAGGTCCCGCAGGCGCCGGGGCCGTCGGTGGCGATCCGTGCGCGCGTGAAGGCCGGCCCGGTCGTCGGGCCGATGCAGGTCACGGTGCTGCGTGCCACGCGCTCGTCGGCCGGGTTCGCCTGCTGCTTCCACGCCGGCGAGAGCGCCGTGTTCACGCCGGCGCCGAACGCGGTGACGACGGTCCCTCTGCGGCTGCCGATGCGCAGCGACCTCGATCCCGCCTTCGGCGAGACCGTCGACTACCTCGGGCTGACCGTGCTCGCTCCGGGGGTGCCGGTCCCCGCGCACGAGATCGGCAACCCCGGGGATCTCGCCAACCCCGGCGTGCTCGCGTTCTTCCCGCACGTGCGCCCCGGTGACACGCGCGCCGACGGCTCGGGCCTCGGGGGGATCGTGCCGCTGCTGCAGGCGGACGTGATCGGGCTGTGCGGCGCCGCACGGGCGGCGCGGGTCGCCCAGGCCGGCGCGTGCCTGCCCGGCCTGCAGGCGCTCGGGCGGGTGCGCGTGCGCGGGGGCTCGCTTGCGCTGGAGCTGCGCTGCAACGTCGGCGTGCCGTGCGCCGGGACGGTGCGCCTGCAGAGCGCCCGCGGCGGCGGGCGGACGCTGGCCTCGGCGCGGGTGAGCCTCGCCCCGGGCGCGTCGGTGCGCCTCGCGCCGCGCCTCACCGCCCGCGGGCGCGCCGCGCTGCGCGGGCGCGCGACGCTGCGCGCGTGGCTCAACGCGAGCCTCGTCCTGCTCGGGCGGCGGACCGTGCTCGCCGAGCGGGTCACGGTGCGCCGCTGAGCCGCTCGCCGCGCCACGTCCACCGCCCGTCCAGGGCGCCGCCGGCGCCCCCGAAACCGGGCGTCGAACCCCCGTCTGGGCCCCGCTTTCCGTTGCTAGGCTCTGCCGATCCGTCCGGCACTGCGCTTGCAGCCGGAAGGAATCACGCCCCCAGACCGAAACAGAGCGAGGAACATGAGCCCCCTGGTCCCCATGGTCGTGGAGCAGACGTCGCGAGGCGAGCGTGCCTTCGACATCTACAGCCGCCTGCTCAACGAGCGCATCATCTTCCTCGGGACCCCGGTCGACGACCAGATCGCGAACCTCATCGTGGCCCAGCTGCTCCACCTGGAGTCGCAGGACCCCGACAAGGACATCTCGCTCTACGTCAACTCGCCGGGCGGCTCGGTGTACGCGGGCCTGGCGATCTACGACACGA
>JALOLQ010000318.1 GCA_025455895.1 Solirubrobacteraceae bacterium | reverse complement strand
GCCGCTGGCGAGCCGCTTCTCGCACGAGCTCTGGCTCGCCCCCGCCGCGCACGCCGCCGACGTGCGCGACGCCGACCCGGCGGCACTGGGCAGCGCGCTGCGGCGCGCCCTGGTCGCGGTCAAGACCGCGACCGCCGGCGCGCCGTGCAACCTCTGGATCCACACCGCTCCGGCCGACCTCCGCGGGCCGTTCCACTGGCACGTCGAGATCGCCCCGCGGCTCTCGGGCATCGCCGGCTTCGAGCTGGGCACCGACATCGCCGTCGTCAGCGCCGACCCCGTCGCCTCCGCCATCGCCCTGCGCGCCGCCCTGCCGGCCTGAGCCCGCCCGGCCGCGGCGGCGGCGCCCAGCCTCGTGCGGTACAATGCGCCCCACCGCGACGCCCGAACGGCAGACGTCGAGAGGAGTGAGCCGCGTGGAGCATCGCAGACCGATCCATCATGGAGAGCGCGGACATCGCGCCGGCGACGGTCGTCGCGCCGCCGTGGTACGTCTCGCCGCCCTCGCCTTGCTCGCCGCGCTGCTCGTCGTGGCGGCGGGCGCGCTCGTCGCCTGCGGCGACGGCTCCGCGCCCGCCCCGGCCACGCGCACGCTGACCCCCGGCGACTCCCCGAGCCCCGGCAAGCACGGCGCCACCGCCAGCCCCTCGGTCCAGCCCACGGCCTCCGCCACCCCGACGGCGACCACCTCGCCGTCGCCCACCGCGTCCTCCACCCCGGCCCGCATCACCGACAAGTCGATCAAGGCCAACATCCTGGCGCGCATCGCCCAAGAGCCGGGCCTGCGCGGCTTCGAGATCCAGGTCGTCGTGAGCAGTGGGGTCGTCTACCTCCGCGGACGGGTGCGCACCACCGCGCAGCGCACGCTCGTCGAGCAGATCGCGCTCAGCGAGCCGGGCGTCAAGAAGGTCGTCAGCGCCGTCGACGTCGACGACGCCGCCGGCTACTGACGCGGCCCGCGCGTCCGACGACGCGCCCTCTCCTGATGTGGCCCGCGCCGTTTCCCGACGCGGCGCGCGCCGACTACCTGGCTGCGCCCTCCACCTTGCGCAACGCCAGCTGACCACAGGCTGCTTCGATGTCGTCGCCGGGCGAACGGCGCACCGTGCAGTGCACCCCGGCCGCCTCGAGCCGCTTGCGAAACGCGACGAGCGCGTCGGGCCGCGGCCGCTCGAAGGGCCCACCGGCAGCGTTGTACGCGATCAGGTTCAGGTGATACAGCGGCCGGCGGAGCCGCCGGGTCAGCGCCGCGGCCTGTTCCGCCGTGTCATTGACGTCGGCCAGCACGACGTACTCGAAGAAGAGCTTGCGCCGCGTGCGCGTGACGTAGCGCTCGCACGCCGCGAACAGCGCCGCGAGCGGGTAGCGTCGGTTCAGCGGCACCAACTCGCCGCGCAGCACATCGGTGCCCGCGTGCAGGCTGACGGCCAGGTTGAGTTGCAGGGCCTCGCCGGCGAAGCGGTCGATCCCCGGGACGACGCCGGCGGTCGACACTGACATCGCCCGCGCGGCAAGGCTGAAGCCCTCGGGGTCGTTGAGCAGGCGGCAGGCGCGCAGGGTCTCGTCGTAGTTGTGGAACGGCTCGCCCATCCCCATGAAGACGACGTTGGTCACGTGGCGCCCCTCCGGGCGCAGGGCCCGCTGGGCAGAGAGCACCTGATCGACCATCTCCTCGGCGCTCAGGTCGCGGCGCAGACCGAGGCGGCCCGAGGCGCAGAACGCGCAGCCCACAGCGCAGCCCACCTGGGACGAGACGCACACGGTCGCGCGCCGCGCCGGAGTCATGAGCACCGTCTCGACGGGATGGCCGTCGGCGGTCGCGAAGAGCGTCTTGCGCGCGTCCCCACGACGTGAGACGCGCGTCTCGATCTCGGTGAGCGTCACCGGCGTGAGGCGCGCGGCGAGCTCCTCGCGGAGCCGCGCGGGCAGCGTCGTCATACCTGCGAAGTCCGTGACGAGCCCGCGCGTCAGCGCCTCGTAGACCTGGCGCGCCCGGTAGCGGGGCTCGCCCAGGCTCGTCACAGCCTCCTCGATCACGGCGCGCTCGATCACGGCGCGATTGTACGCCGCACGCCGCAGGGATTGCCTGAGCCCGAGCGAACAGGTAGTGGCACGCGTGCCAACCTCGACCCAGCGAGAGGTCATGTCCACCATCCAGATCGTCGGCATCGCGGCCGCGACCGTCATCGTCATCCTGCTTGTGATCGCGCTGATCGTGACGCGCAAGAGCGGGGGCGCCGCAGGCGACGCGCACGACGAACCCGGGCGGACCTCCTTTCTCGACTCGCCGCCCAGCGACACGCTCGCGAAGCTCGGCGCTCCCGAGGAGCGCTCCGTCTCGGCGGCCGCGGGTGCCGCCGCCGGGACCGCGCCGGCCGGCGCCCCGACGGGCGCGGTCGTCGCCGGTGCAGCCGCCGCGTCGACGACCGGCGGCCTCGGCCTCGACTGGGACGACACGAAGAAGCCGGCGCCGGAGCCACGCGCCGAGACCGTCGACGACACCGAGACGACCGGCGAGATCGGCGCTGTGACCGCAGCGGAGCCCGAAGCGGCGCCGGCGGCCGAGCCGTCGTCCGAGCCCGCGCCGGGGTCCGCCGCGGCCGTCGAACCGGAGGCCGCTCACGAGACCGCCATGGCGCAAGAGGAAGAGGTCGCGCAGGTCGCGGCTGAGTCCGCCACGACGGCCGCTACGGACGAGCAGGCGGAACCGTCGGCGGAACCGTCGGCCCAGCCTCCGTCCGGGGCGGCGGCTGCGGCGACGCCACCGGAGTCGGAGCCGCCCGCCGCGTCCGACCGGCTCGTCCCCCTCTCGAGCATCATCGTCACGACGAGCACCAAGATGGTCGACCTGGACGACCCCGAGATCCGCCGTATGCTCACCGACCTCGTGACGTTCGAGATCGACCAGGCGAC
>JALOLQ010000034.1 GCA_025455895.1 Solirubrobacteraceae bacterium | reverse complement strand
CGCCGCGACCTGGGCGGTGCCGTCGGGCAGCCGGCACCAGCCGGTCTCGACCTCGAGCGGCGCGGGATCGAGCAGCCGGTCGAGCGCCGTGAGCGGGAGCGCCGCGGCGGGGTCCATCGGCCCGCCGGTCGCCGCCGCGAGGGCCGCCGGGTCGGGCGGCGTCAGCGGCCGCTCGAGCAGGCCGGTGAGGAACGGATCGCTCACGCGGCCGCCGGCGGGTCGAGCCGCCCCATCCACGGATGGAAGCGCCCGTCCGGGTCGTAGCGCTCGCGCAGCGCGTCGAGCCGCGCGAGGTTCGCATCGCTGACGAAGCGCGCGGGCCGGCGGCCGAGGTTCTCGTCGGCGAGCTGGATCCCGCTGGCGTGCGGCTCCAGCTCGCGCATGCGCTCGGTGGCCCAGGCGATGTTCTGCGCGTCGCGCGCCGGGTCCTCCCAGACGCCGTAGAGCGCGATGTAGGTGTCGTCCTCGACGCTGTAGGCCATGTCCGGGCGCGGCGGGCTCGGGCCCCAGTTCATCCACAGCATGTGCGAGAACGCCTCGGGCAGCGTCTCGGCGATCCGGTGCAGGCCGGGCAGCAGGTCCTCCACCGGCGCGTGCGTCCACATGTTGTCGGTCGCGTAGCGGTGCTCGTCCGGATAGGCGGCCTGCACCCCGGCGTAGAGGTCTTCGAGGCTCACCGGCACGTACGGCAGCGACATCGTCGCCCGGCCGAGGACCGGGCAGGTCTCGAGCAGTGCGAGCGCCTCGCGCGCCTGTGCCTCGTCGTCCATGAGCACCGGAGCGGTGACGACGAGCTCGGGCTCGTCGTGCTCGTCGCGGTGCAGCACGACCATGAGCTCCATCGCGCGCGGCACCTGCGGGCCGATCGCGTGGGCCCAGGTGAAGACCTCGTCGAGGACGGAGACCGGGTAGCGGTGCACGCCGTTGGCGATCACCGCCGGGCGCTCGTAGAGGCGCAGGTGGAAGCGCGTGACCACGCCGAAGAAGCCCGGGCCGGCGCCGCGCGCGGCCCACAGGAGCTCGGGGTGCTGCTCGGCGTCGGCGTGGACGAGCTCACCGTCCGCGGTGACGACGTCGATCGCCTCGACGCTCAGGCACGCCGGCCCGTGGACGCGGCCGTTCCAGCCGAACCCGCCCTGGAGCAGGTAGCCGCCGAGCGCGACGCCGACGCAGTGCCCGCCGGGGAAGAAGAGGCCGTGCTCGGCGAGCGCGGCGAGCGTCTCGTTGCCGCGCGCGCCGGGCTGGACGGCCGCCGTTCGCGCCTGAGGGTCGATCGTCACCGCGTCGAGCCGCGAGAGGTCGAGCAGCATCCCGCCGTCGCGCACGTGGTTGCCGGCCCAGCTGTGACCGCCGGAGCGCACCCCGATCCGCAGGTCCTCGGTGCGCGCCAGGCGCACCGCGGCGACGGCGTCGGCCTCGCTCGCGGCCTGGACGATCACGTCCGGGTACCGGTCCGGCGTCAGCGCGTTCCAGACGCTCGCGCGCCGCGCCGGCTCGTAGCCGGCGTCCCCGCGCCGGTGGATCGCCCCGTCGAAGCTCGCCGTCATCTGTTCCACGATATAGGATGACTGTCCCATGAAGCAAGACGGCGCAGAGCGAGGCGGGGTGCAGGCGATCGCCCGCGCCGGGGCACTGCTGCGCGCGCTCGAGGACGAGCCCGGCGGCCTCGGCCTCGGTGCGCTGGCCGCGGCCGTCGGCCTCCCCCGCTCGACCGTGCACCGGCTCGTCATGGCGCTCGCCGCCGAGGACCTCGTGAGCGCCGGCGGCAGCGCGCCGATCCGGCTCGGGCCGGGGCTCGCGCGGCTCGGCGCCGCCGCGCAGGGCTCGCTGCGCGACGTGCTGCACCCCGTGCTCGCCGGCCTGCGCGACGAGCTCGACGAGACGGTCGACCTCGCGGTGCTCGACGGCGAGCGGGTGCGGTTCCTCGACCAGCTCCCGGCCGAGCACCGGCTGCGCGCCGTCTCCGCCGTCGGGCTCGCCTTCCCGCTGCACTGCACCGCCAACGGCAAGGCGCTGCTCGCGGCGCTGCCCCCGGACGCGGCGCTCGCGCTGCTCCCGGCGCGGCTCGAGCGCTGCACCCCGGCGACGATCACCTCGCGCCGCGCGCTGCTCGCCGCGCTCGAGGCGATCCGCGCCGCAGGCGTCGCCACCGACGTCGAGGAGCACACGGCCGGCGTCTGCGCCGTCGGCGCGGCGGTCGGCGCACCCGGGCGCCCGCTGGCGGCGATCTCGGTCCCGGTGCCCGCCCAGCGCTACCGCGGCCGCGAGGCGCGCCTGGCGCGCGCCGTGAGCGCCGCCGCGGCCGAGGCGACGGCGCTGCTCTCGGGGTCGCCGGGAGCGCTCAGCGGCGCACGATCCGGAAGACCAGCGTGACGGCCTTCGAGACGTTGCCCGCCCCGTCGGTCACCGAGAAGACGGCGCGGTAGGTCCCCGGCGCGAGGCGGCGCTTGCCGACCTTGCCGTTGAAGGCGACCGCCACGTCCCCGGCGGGCCGGCCGGTGCGTACGAGCGTCGTCACGGTGCGCTGGTAGCTGCAGCGCTTCGCGCGGCGGTTCTTCTTCGTCAGGGGGCGGCAGGCCCGGCCGACCTTGCGCCCGCTCGCGGCGCGCGTGATGCGGATCCGCAGCGTCCCGCCCTCCGAGAGGCGCAGGCGGAACGTCGTGCCCTTGCCGCCCGCGGTGAACGCCTTCTTCGTCAGGCGCGCGGCGCTGAGCACCGGCGCGGCCGTGTCCGGACCGCCGCCGCCGGGACCGCCCGGGGGCGCGGGCGGCGGGCCGCTGCCGGGCCGGAAGCCCACGACCGCCGAGGGCGGCGTGTCCACCTCGACCGCCTTGGGCAGGAAGTTGTCCAGGCCGTCGGGGGTGAGGTCGTTGTTGACGTCGGCCGTCACGCGCAGGCGGATCGTCGAGCCGACGTCGCTGTCGCGCACGACGTAGGTCGCGCCGTCCTCCGGGTCCGTGCTGCCGGTCTTCTGGAGGTACGTGCAGGCCGCGCCGCTCGCGTCGCAGCGCACCCAGCGGCGCAGGAAGTCGGTCGTCGGGTCCTTCCAGCCGCCGACCGATCCGGCCAGCGTCTCGCCGACGAACGCGTCGCCCAGCAGCGACGGCGCCTGCGACTTCTCCGGCCCGCCCGGCGTGTCGGGCGGGAGCGGCGCGGCGATCTGGGCCGGCTCGGAGATGATCGGGAAGGACGCGGGCGAGATCAGCTCGAGCGTCCCCGAGGCGTTCGTCCCGCGCACGCGCACCCGCAGGCTGCGAGTGCCGTCGGCGGTCGTGAGCGTGTACGTGCGCGACGTGGCGCCGGGGATCTCGTTGCAGTCCGTCCCGCCGCTGTTGCAGCGCAGCCAGCGGAAGCTGATCGAGTCCGCCTTCGGGTTGAACCAGCCGTCGGAGAAGAGGCTCGGGGTGATCCCGTACTCGGCGTACATCTGGTCGCCCACGCGCGGCCCGGAGTCCTCCCCGGGTGCCAGCACGTCGATGTCGGGCGCGCTCTGCTGGTTCGAGCCCGGGTAGTTCGCCGGGTTCGCGCCGACCACGCCGGTGATCGTGCTGTAGCGGCGCACGACGTCGAAGGTCGGCGCCGGGTTCGTCGCGGTGATCCGCACGCGGTAGCGGTCCCCGATGTCGCTCGCGGGGACGACGTAGCTCGACTCCTCGGCGTCGGCGATGTTCGAGCAGCTGGACGTCGAGGTGCTCGTGCAGCGCTGCCACTGGTAGGCGTACTCGATGATCTGCGTGCCGGTCCACGAGCCGGGCGTCGCCGTCAGCGTCTGCGCCTCGACGGGCGTGGGATCGCTGATCACCGGGCAGGGGCTCGTCGTCGTGCTCGGGTTCGGGTCCGGGCAGGCGCTGTCGGGCGGCTCGAAGGAGAGGAAGTAGCCGCCGTTGGACTGCGTGCCGGCGATCAGGCCGAGCCCGCCGGAGCCGGGGATCAGCGGCGAGGTCAGCGACCACATGATCTCGTTGGGCCCGAGCCCGGCCTGGGTCACCGCGCGCCAGCGCGGCGCGGGCGGGTTGACCGAGTTGCCGTTCAGCGCCTGCCAGAGCCCCTCCTCGGTCGCCGCGTAGAGGTGCGCGCCCTGGGCGGCGGTGAAGATCTGCAGGCCGCGCGCGCGGACGGCGCCGAGGCCGTCGTTGATCGCCGACCACGTCAGCCCGCCGGTCACCGAGCGGTAGATCCCGTTCGAGCCGGTCGAGGTGAAGAGGATCTGCGGGCGCTCGGGGTAGGCCCAGGTCGTGATCGGCGAGGCGATCCCGGGGATGCCGTCGCTCACGCGCGTCCACGTGACGCCCTGGTTCGTCGAGAGGTAGACGCCGCTGCCGGCGGTCGCGTAGACGAGGCCGGGGATGTTCTCGGTGAGGCCGTAGACGGTCTCGATCGCCGGCATGCCGCTGTTCGCCGGCGGCGGCGTCCACGTGTCCCCGCCGTCGGTGCTGCGGAAGACGCCGCCGTTGAAGACGCCGGCGAGGATCGTGCCGCCGGTCAGGCTCACGAGCGACTGGACCGACTCGTTGAGCTTCTTCGGGTTGGCCGGATCGGCCTCCGGTCCCTGGGCGATCGGCTGCCAGGCGCCGCCGGTGGACTTGAAGACGCCGAGGTCGGTGCCGGCGTAGACCGTCGTGCCCGTGCTCGAGGTGAGCAGCGCGCGGACGTTCGTGATCAGCGGGTTGGCGAAGCCGCTGTTGAACGGCGTCCACGTCGCGCCGCCGGTGACGCTCTTGAAGACGCCGCCGCCCTCGAGGCCCGCGTAGACGACGTTCGGCGGCGTGCTGTAGGCGAGCGCCCGGACCCACTGTGCCCCGGACGCGGCGTTGAGGCCCGGGAGGCCGTACCACTGGGACGGCGGCGCGGGGATCGCGGCGGAGGCGGGGGCGGCGGGCAGGGCGAGCGCGGCGGCCAGCAGGCCGCCGAGCACCGCGAGGCGGGACGGGCGCATGACGGGTGCCTACCGGCTGGGGCGCGCGGAAGTCAAGCCGGGCGGGCGGGGGCGACCCGAGGGCCGCCCCCGCTCCGGGCGCCTAGACGGTCGGCGACTGGTCGTTGAGCTTGCCGACCTTCTGCGCGATCAGCGTGATCCCGAACATCCGGAAGACGACGCCGTTGCCGCTGCACGAGAGCCGGATCGTGCCGGGGGCGTCGAGCTTCACGAAGCCCGCGAACGGCAGCTGCACATAGGGCTCTGCGGTCTTGGTGTTGAAGCCGCTGTTCGTGAAGTCGAGCTGGTTGGTGCCCTGGAGGATCGAGCAGAGCAGATCGGTCGGGTCGACGCTGTCGGGCCGGATGGCGTAAAGCTTCGCCGTGATCGTGTAGCTCCCGGCGGGAACGTCCACGGAGGTCACGTCCGCATCGCCGGTGCCCGAGTTCAGGCCGCCCGGGATGTGGGAGACGTACGCGTCGGACGGCCCGGGTGCGCCGTCGGCGCCGTCGGCGCCCTTGGCGCCAGGCGCACCGTCGGCGCCCTTGGCGCCCGCGGGCCCGGCCGGCCCCTGCGGCCCGGTGGCGCCGGCCTTCCCGGGCTTGCCGAGCTGCCGCTGCACGGACTTCGCGAGGTCGCGCTTGGCGATCGACCCGTCCCTGATCTGCTTGCCGGTGATGAGGGTCGCCGCGCCGGCGGTGGCGGCGCCCGCCACCGTCACGCCGAGGACGAAGGCCAGCACCACTCCGGCACGGCCCTGAAACGCACGTCGCATGAAAGCCCCTTCGGTCGGTTGGAGCGCGACCGTACCGGGGAACGGAGCGCTGCGCGCATCCCGCCGCGCCAACGGCGAGAATGCGCCCATGGCCCGCGCCCGCGCGACGAGCGCCGAGACCCGCACGCGCCGCCTCCTGACCGCGGCGGCTCGCCGCGCCGCGGCGACGACCGGCCCCGGCGTCCTCGACGTGCTCGGCGAGCAGGACCCGACGGGCGCCCACCCGGGCCAGCGGCTGATGGTGAGCCGCGCGCTGCCGGTGATCTACGAGCGCTGGTGGCGCCCGCTCGCCGCGCGCGCGTTCATGCTCGGCGGGCTCGGGCAGGACGGTGAGGAGCGCACGGCGACCGAGATGCTCGAGCTCTACGACGAGGACGTCGTGCTCGACGTCGCCTGCGGGACCGGGGCGTTCACGCGCGCGTTCGCGCAGGCGGTCGCGCCGGACGGGCTCGCCGTCGGCCTCGACGCGTCGGCGACGATGCTCGAGCGCGCGGCGGCGGCCGACGGCCCGGAGAACCTCGCCTACGTGCGCGGCGACGCGATGGCGCTCCCGTTCCGCGACGGCACGTTCGACGCCGTCTGCTGCTTCGCGGCGCTCTACCTCATCGAGGACCCGTGGCGCGCACTCGACGAGGTCGTGCGCGTGCTCGCCCCCGGCGGGCGTGTGGCACTGCTGGCGAGCGTCCACCGCGGACCGCTGCCGGTCGCGCCGTCCCGCGCGGTGGTGCGCGCCGTGAGCGGCGTGCGGCTCTTCACGCGCGACGAGCTGGCCGAGGGCCTGCGCCTGCGCGGCCTCGAGCGCGTGCGCGTCGGCGTGGCCGGGGCGGCGCAGTTCGTGTCCGCGCGGCGCCCCTGAGTCTGCGAGGCTCGCGCCATGCCCCGCCGCCGCCCCGCCGGGATCCTGCGCCCCGTGGTGCTCGTCACGGGCGCCTCGTCCGGGATCGGCGCCGCGAGCGCGACGGCGCTCGCGCAGCTCGGGCACACGGTGATCGGAGCGAGCCGCCGCGGCACCGCGCCGCTCGGTGTCCACGGGCTGGCGATGGACGTGACCGACGACGACGCCGTCGCCGCGGGCCTCGAGCGGGTGCTCGGCGAGCACGGGCGGCTCGACGCGCTCGTCGCCGGCGCCGGCTACGGGCTCAGCGGCCCGGTCGAGACGACCCCGCTCGATGCCGCGCGCGCCCAGCTCGAGACGAACTTCTGGGGCACGGTGCGCGTCACCCGCGCCGCGCTCCCGGCGCTGCGCGCGGGCCCGCACGGGCTCGTCGTCGTGCTCAGCTCGCTCGCGGGGATCTTCGGGATCCCGTTCCAGGCCTACTACACGGCGAGCAAGTTCGCACTCGAGGGCTGGGCCGAGGCGCTGGCCTACGAGGTCGAGCCGCTCGGCGTGCACGTCACGCTCGTCGAGCCCGGGAACATCCGCACCGGCTTCACCGACGCGCGCCGCGACGCGGGCGAGGATGCGGGATCGCCCTACACCGCCGCGCACCGTGGGGCGGTGGGGATCATGGTCCGCGACGAGCGCGAGGCGGCCGGCCCGGACGTCGTCGCCCGCGTCATCGCGCGCGCCGTGACGGCCGGGCGCCCGCCGCGGCGCGCGACCGCCGGGAGCCTCGACGAGCGCTACGCCGTGCTCATGCGCCGGCTGCTCCCCGCGCGCGCGTTCGAGCGCCTCGGCCGCCGGGCGATGCTCGAGCGCTGAGCGCGGGCCGGCGCGAACCTGGCACCTTGACACCCTGTCAAGTTCGGAGCACACTGGCCCGATGCGCTGGATGCTGGTCACCCTGGTGACCGGGCTCCTGCTGGCTCCCGGCCCGGCCACGGCGGCGACGTTCACCGTCACGAAGACCGCCGACACGCTCGACGGCGCCTGTGACGCGGACTGCTCGCTGCGCGAGGCCGTCGCGGCCTCGAACGTCGAGGAGGAGGACGTCCCCGTCGTCGCCGACACGATCGTGCTGCCCGCCGGGACGTACCCGCTCACGCTGCCCGACCCGGGCGACGACACGGGCGGCGGCGACCTCGACGTCCGCCAGTCGGCGACGCTCGTCGGCGCGGGCGCGCGCTCGACGGTGATCCAGGCCGGCGGGACCGACCGCGTGCTCGAGCTCGACTCGAGGACCACCGTCGAGGTCTCCGGCGTGACGCTCACCGGGGGCGGCGGCGTCGGCCAGGGCGCCGGGCTGTTCTCGGGCGCGACGCTCTCGCTGCACGACGCGGCGATCGTCGGCAACGCGACGACGAAGCCCGGGCCGGCGAGCCGGCAGGCGGGCGGCGTCTTCCTCAGCGGCCCGACGACGCTCGAGCGCGTGCTGGTCGCCGGCAACAGCAGCTCCTCGATCGCCGGCGACGTCTGGAAGCCGCAGGGCGCCGGGATCTTCGTCAACGCCCCGGCGACGCTCATCAACGTCACGATCGCCGGCAACACCATCGACGGGACCGGCGGGGGCAGCTCGTTCCCGCAGGGCGCGGGGCTGTTCGCCAACGACCCCACGACGCTCGTGAACGTCACGCTCGCCGGCAACCGCGCCGTCGGCACCAAGAGCCAGGGCGCGGGCATCTTCTTCAACGACGACGCGACCGTGCAGCGCACGATCGTCGCCGGCAACGCCACCGATGCCGCCACGGACGAGTGCTTCGTGAACTCGGTCGTCATCACGTCGACGGCGAACCTCGCCACGGACGCGGCCGACTGCGCCTTCACCGCCCCCGGCGACCTCAGCGCCGACCCGCTCCTCGCCCCGCTCGCCGACACCGGCGGACCCACCGACACGCGCGCGCCCGGTCCGGGCAGCCCCGCCCTCGACCGTGCAGCGTTCGCGTCCTGCCCCGCGCTCGACCAGCGCGGCTTCCCCCGCCAGGGCGTCGCGACGGGCGCCGCCTGCGACCTCGGCGCCCACGAGGTTGGCGCCGTCGCCGGGGCGCTGCCCCCGCCGGCGCTTCCCCCGCCGGCGCCGCCCCCGGCGCCGGCCGTCAAGCCCACGCCGCCGAAGCTCACCGTCGCCTCGGTCCTGACGCTGCCGCCGGCCCGGCGCTGCGTGAGCCGGCGCGCGTTCCGCATCCGGCTGCGAGCCCCGAAGGGCGTGACGCTGCAGCAGGCGACGGTGCTGGTGAACGGGCGCCGCGCGCGCGTCGTGCGCGGCAGGCGGCTGACGGCGCCCGTGGACCTGCGCGGGCTGCCGAAGGGCCGCTTCACGGTGAAGGTGACGGTCACCACCACCGACGGGCGCCGCGTCTCGGACACCCGGCGCTACCGCACCTGCGCGCCGCGGCGCCGCGGGCGCTGAGCGCCCGGCTCAGGCCGTCGTCGGCTGCTCCTCGCCGGCGCGCTCGTCGAGCTGCCCCGCGATCGACTGCAGGCGCGCGTTGCGCTCCATGTAGCGGTCGAGGACCGGGCCGAGCAGGCCGCGCAGGTGGAACATCACGCGCCAGACCGGCGGCACGATCACCCGCGGCGCGCGGCGCTCGATCGCCCGCGCGACCGCCTCGCCCGCCTGGTCGGGCTGCAGGCGCTTGCGCAGCGGCGCGGGCAGCGTCGCCTTGAGCTCGTCGGCGAGCGGGTCCTGGTCGATCCCGCGCTGGACCATCTCGGTATCGATGAACCCGAAGTAGCAGACCGTGGCGCTCGCGCCGTGGCGCACGAGCTCGACCCGCAGCGCGCGACCGAGCTGCTCGACGGCGGCCTTGCTCATCGCGTACGGCGTCGTCCCCACGCCGTTGACGAACGCGTAGACCGAGGCGACGAGCACGAACTGCCCGCGGCGGCGCACGATCTCCGGCATCGCCGCCTCGACCGTGTGGATGACGCCGTCGGTGTCCACCCGCAGCACGCGGTGGAAGGCCTCCCGCGACATCGCCCGGAAGGTGGCGCCGCGCGAGGCGATGCCCGCGTTGGCCATCACGACGTCCACGCCCCCGAAGCGCTCCACCGCCGTGGCGACCGCGGCCTGGAGCGCCCCGAGGTCGGTCACGTCGGCGGCGATCCCGAGCGCCTCGCCGCCGAGCGCGGCTGCCGCCTCGTCGCAGGCCGACTGCTCGAGGTCCACGATCACCACGCGCGCGCCGCGCTGCGCCAGGGCGCGCGCGCTCGCGAAGCCGATGCCGCGGGCACCGCCCGTGATCAGCGCGACCTTGCCGTCCACCTCGTAGCGGTCCTGGGCCATGCGGCGATCGTCGCAGACGGCCGCCCGGCGCGTAGCCTGCGTCCCGATGGGCCTCATCGACCTGCACTGCCACCTGCTCCCGGGCGTGGACGACGGGGCGCTCGACCTGCCCGACAGCCTCGCCATG
>JALOLQ010000317.1 GCA_025455895.1 Solirubrobacteraceae bacterium | reverse complement strand
AGCCCGAAGCCTGCCGGCGGCGGCGGGATCGCCTGGCTGCGGTCGCGCGGATCGAGCACGTAGTCCTTCGCGACCCGCGGCGTCGCCGGCTGGGCGTAGGAGCCGAGCGCGAGCGTCCGCCCGCCCTGGAGCGAGACGACCCGCTCGGGCGGCAGCTTCACCCACAGCGCCAGCAGCGGGACCGGCCGGTGGTTCGGCACCCCGATCGGCGCGCACCCGGCGCGCAGGCGCCCCGGCGGCTCGCGGACGAACGCGCGCAGGTCGTCCTGGATCCGGTCCTGGGTGGCGAGCGCGTCGCGCAGCGACGTGAGCCGGCTCACCTGGGCGGGCGTGAAGGCGAGCAGCAGCACGAGCGTCACGAGGCCGAACCACGCCCACGGCCGCCGCCGCCGGTCGCCCTCGGGCAGCGAGCGCCAGCCGAACGCGCCCGCGCCGCAGAGGATCGCCCCGATCGCCGCGGGGAGCAGCAGGTAGCGGCCGAGGATCGGCAGGCCCGCGGCGGCGAGCACGCAGAACGCGGCCAGCGCGAGCACGGCCGCCGCGATCGCCAGCGTCACGCGCGAGCGCAGCCACGCGAGCGACAGCACCAGGCCGCCGACCGCCCCGACGAGCACCGGCTCGCGCAGGATCTCGCCGATCCGCCGCGGCACCGTGAGCGGGACGTCGTCGAGCCCGGTGATCCGGCCCAGCTCCCGGGCGGTGTCGCGCGTGCCGGTGAGCGAGTGGACGGGCGAGCCGGCGATCAGCCAGTCGCTGAGCGCCCACAGCAGCGGGCCCGCCGCCGCGAGCGCGGCCAGCAGCGCGAGCCGGCCCACGTCACGCTCCCCGCGCCAGAGCAGGTAGAGCCAGTAGGCGCCCGCGAACAGCCACGCCTCCGGGCGGATCAGGCCGGCGAGCGCGAGCAGCACGAGCACGGGGACGCCCGCGCGCGGGCGGCGCGTCTCCACGAGCAGCGCCCCGAGCACGAGCGCGACGTACGGGATGTCGATGTACGCGCGCGCGCCGAAGTCGAGCACCGGGCGCCGCGTGAGCACGATCAGCGCGGCGAGCACCCCGACCCACGGGTCGAACCACGCGCGCCCGAGCGCGAACACCACCCAGCCGAGCGCGGCGAGCGCCACGAAGGCGATCACGAGCGTCGCGGTCTGCGCCGCCTCGCCGTGCACGCCCTGGTCGCTCGCGAGGCTCAGCGGCGCGGCGAGCAGCCCGAGCAGCGTCCCCAGCGGGTGCGGCGTCGGGGCGAGCGGGACCTCGAGGTCCGGCGTGCGGCCCTGCGCCAGCTCGCGGCCCCAGACGAGCGAGTAGAGCGTGTCGTAGTTGACCAGGCCGCGTCCCGCGAGCAGCCAGAGGGCCGCGGCGAGGGCCGCCAGGCCGGCGGCGAAGCGGGCGGCGCGCACGGCGGGCACCCTACCCGCCGCCGCGCACGGAGCCGCCGGGGCGGTGAACTAGACTCGGCCTCCGTGTCCGCCGGCCCGTCGCTCTATCGCCGCCACCGCCCCCGCACCTTCGCGGACGTGGTCGGCCAGGAGCACGTGGTGCGCACGCTGCGCAACGCGATCGAGCAGGGGAAGGTCCACCACGCCTACCGTGCCTGGCGATCCAGAACGCCACGTCGCTCGACGTGATCGAGATGGACGCCGCCTCGCACAACTCGGTCGACGACATCCGCGAGCTGCGCGAGAGCGTCGCCTTCGCCCCGGTCTCCGGGCGCTCGAAGGTCTACATCCTCGACGAGGCGCACATGCTCACGCCGCAGGCGTGGAACGCGTTCCTCAAGACGCTCGAGGAGCCCCCGCCGAACACGATCTTCGTGCTCGCGACGACCGAGGCCCAGAAGGTCCTCCCGACGGTCGTCGACCGCTGCCACCGCTTCGACTTCACCCGCCCGACCGTCGAGCAGCTCAGCGCGGTGCTGCGCCGCGTCGCCGGCCAGGAGGGCATCGAGATCGCCCCGGACGCGCTCGCGCTGCTCGCCCGTCACGCCACCGGCTCGTTCCGCGACGCGCTCGGCACGCTCGAGCAGCTCGTCACGTACACCGGCACGCAGATCGCCGTCGCCGACGTGCTCGCCGTGCTCGGCGCGGTGGACGACGACCTGCTCTTCGGCGCACTCGACGCGGTCGCGACGCACGACGCCGCGCAGGCGCTGCGCGCCGCCGCCGGGCTCGCCGCCACCGGCCGCGACCTCACCTCGGCGACCCGCGACCTCGAGGTCCACGCGCGCGAGCTGCTCGTCGTGGGCACGCTCGGCGACGTGCCCGCCGAGCTGCGGGTGACCGCCGACCGCGACGCGCGGCTGCTCGAGCAGGCGCGGCGCGTGCCGGAGGGCGACGTCGTGCGGCTGCTCGACCTGCTCGGCGCCTCGCTGCGCGCCGCGAAGGACGGCGCCGACCCGCGCACGCAGCTCGAGCTGGCGCTCGTGAAGGCCGCTGCGCCCGAGGTCGACGCCTCGACGAAGGCGCTGCTGGCCCGGATCGCCCGGCTCGAGGCCGCGCTCGACGGCGGCGCAACGCCGGCCCCCGCGCCGCCGGCCCCCGCGCCCCCCGCTGCGACCGAGCCCGCGCCTGCGGCCGCGCCCCCGCCCGTCACCCCGGCCGCCCGCGCGAGCGAGCACGCCGCCGCGCCCGCACCCCCGCCGCCGCCGGGTCCCGCCCAGCCGTCGTCCGCCGTGCCGGTGGCCCCCGTGGCGGTCGCCGTCGCCGAGCCGGAGCCCGCGCCGCCGCCGGCCCCGGCCACGCCGCCCGCGCCCGGCCGCGCGCTCACGATCGAGGAGCTGCGCGAGGTCTGGCCGGCGGTGCTCGAGACGATCGCCGAGGACTTCTCGCTGCTCGCGGCGGCGCTCGGCAACGCCCACCCGGCGGAGATCACCGACGGCGCGCTGATCGTCGCGTTCGCCCAGGACGACTCCTTCAACCGCCGGATGGCGGCCGAGAGCGCCGACCACCGCCGCGTGCTCGGCGAGGCGCTCCAGGCGCTGACCGGCGTGCGCCTGCGCCTGGCCTACGAGCTGCGCGACCTCGGCGGGGTTCCCGCCGGCCCGCCGCCGCTCGCGGGCGAGGAGCTGGTCGCGCGGATCGTGCAAGAGTTCGACGCCGAGGAGATCGTCCCCGAGGCGGTCGCCGATCCCGACCCGGAAGGCCCCGCCTGATGCCGCCCCAGCCGAACATGCAGCAGATGCTCAAGCAGGTCCAGAAGATGCAGGCGGACATGATGGCCGCCCAGGAGCAGCTCAAGACCGAGGAGCTCGAGGCCTCCGCGGGCGGCGGCATGGTGACCGTGAAGATCACCGGCGACCTCGTGATCAAGGAGATCCGCATCGACCCGGATGCGATCGACCCCGAGGACCCGGAGATGCTCGCGGACATGGTCGTCGCCGCGACGAACGAGGCGATCCGCTCCGCCCAGGAGCTCGCGGCCCAGCGGATGGGCGGCCTGGCCGGCGGGCTCGGCGGCCTCGGCCTGCCGGGCATGTAGCCCCAGCCCGTGCACGCCGCTCCCGTCCAGCGCCTGATCACCGAGCTCGGCAAGCTGCCGAGCATCGGCCCGCGCACGGCCCAGCGGCTCGCCTTCCACATCCTGCGCTCCTCACCCGAGGACGCCGCCGCGCTCGCCGCCGCGATCACCGACGTGAAGGAGAAGATCGGCTTCTGCGAGGTGTGCTTCAACCTCGCCGAAGGGCCGCGCTGCGCGATCTGCCTCGACGAGCGCCGTGACGACGCGCTGATCTGCGTCGTCGAGGAGCCGGGCGACGTGATCCCGGTCGAGCGCACGCACGAGTTCCGCGGGCGCTACCACGTGCTCGGGGGTGCGCTCTCGCCGATCGACGGGATCGACCCCGAGGACCTGCGGATCGCCGAGCTGTACGCGCGGATCGACGCGGGCGGGATCACCGAGGTCGTGCTGGCCACGAACCCGACCACCACCGGCGAGGCGACCGCGCTGCAGGTCGCGCGCGGCATCCACGAGCGCGCCCCGCAGGTCACCGTGACGCGGCTGGCGTCCGGCCTGCCGGTCGGCTCGGACCTCGAGTACGCCGACGAGGTCACGCTCGGGCGGGCGATGATGGGCCGCCGCGCGCTCTGACCCCCGCGGGCGGGGTTCGTATCCTTCAGCGCTCGATGTCCCAGGGCACGATCGTCATGAAGTTCGGCGGCACCTCCGTCGCCGACGCCGAGCGGCTCAAGCGGGCCGCCGGCCGGATCGTGCGCAAGAAGGAGGAGGGGTACGACGTCGTCGTCGTCCTCAGCGCCCGCGGCAAGGAGACCGACCGGCTGATCGCCGACGCGCTCGAGGTCTCCGAGGCGCCCGACCCGCGCGAGATGGACATGCTGCTCTCGACCGGGGAGCGCGTCTCGTGCGCGCTCTGCGCGATGGCGATCAACGACCTCGGCCACCGCGCGATCTCGCTCACCGGCTCGCAGGCGGGGATCGTCACGGACACCTCGCACACGAAGGCCCGGATCCTCGACGTGCGCGCCGACCGCATCACCGACGCGCTCGGCGACGGCAACATCGT
>JALOLQ010000316.1 GCA_025455895.1 Solirubrobacteraceae bacterium | reverse complement strand
AGCCGGGGAGCGCGGTCGCGGCGAGCAGGGCCGTCAGCACGACGGCGAGGAGCCGGAGCATGGCCGGCACGCTACGCCTCGGGCGCCGGCCGCGCTACGGGGCCGCCACCCGTTCCGGCTCGGGGGTTTTCCCCAGTGCCCGGCCGCGGCTTCGTCGTAGGCTTCAGCGTCATGGCGCAGCTCACGCACACGGCGCTCGGATCCTGGTCCGGCGGGCGCTTCATGAACTTCGGCACGGAGATCGAGGAGGAGCGCCTGCTCGCGCTGCTGCGGCCCGGCGACGGCGTCGACACGCTCGTGACGGCCGACGTCTACGGCCAGGGGGGCGCGGACGTGCTGGTCGGCCGCGCGCTCGCGGGCCTGCCGCGCGACGCCTACCGCCTGGCCGGCACGATCGGGCACGACTTCTACACCGGCCAGCGCGCCGGGGCGAAGGGCTTTCCGCGCTTCACGAACCCCGAGCTGCGCGAGCCCGCGGACTACGGGGGCTACCTGCGGATGGCCTGCGAGCGCAGCCTCGAGCGCTGCGGGGTCGACCGCTTCGACCTCCTGATGCTGC
Organism: Solirubrobacteraceae bacterium; assembly: GCA_025455895.1. Lineage (GTDB taxonomy): Bacteria > Actinomycetota > Thermoleophilia > Solirubrobacterales > Solirubrobacteraceae > F1-60-MAGs163. Next base: position 2,385 of record JALOLQ010000316.1, on the reverse strand, counting down.
ACAACCCCGATCGCGTCGGCTACACGAGCGAGACGGTCTGGGAGGGCATGCGGGCGCTGCGCGACGCGGGCCTGACCGACATGATCGGCGTCGCCCCGGGACCGGCGAACGGCTTCACGCTCGACGTGATCGACTGCTTCGAGCGCTTCGGCGACGAGCTCGACTGGGCGATGATCATCCTCAACCCGTTCGAGCCCTGGCCGGGCGAGCTGGTGATCCCCGCGGCCGAGCACTACGGCGTGAACGTGCTTGCGCGGGTCGTCGACTTCGGCGGCGTGTTCCACGACGACGTCAAGCCCGGCCACGCGTTCGGCGAGCGCGACCACCGCACGTTCCGGCCCGCCGGGTGGGTCGAGGACGGGGCGGCGAAGCTCGAGCGGATCCGTCCGATCGCCGAGCGCCACGGCCTCACGATGCTGCAGCTCGCCGCCCAGTGGACGCTGGCGCATGCGCCGGTGAAGAGCGTGGTCCCGACGCTGATCCAGGAGGTCGGCGACGACGCGCGGCCGGTGGAGGACAAGCGCGCCGAACTGGCCGCGCTGCCGCCGGAGGTCGTGCTGAGCGCCTCGGAGGTCGAGGAGATCCGCGCGATCGGCGACAACACCGGCTGCATGGCGCTCAAGGGCGGCGTGCCGAACTACGACGGTGAGCCCGTGGCCGACAACTGGCCGCTCGACGGCGAGCTCGAGGCGCTCGCCGGGCGCTGGTCGATCGATCCGCGGCGCGAGCTCCAGCCGCAGGCCTGACCGCGATGCCCGAAGCGCTCACCCTCGAGGGCCTGCCGGCCGACCCGCTCGAGCTGCTGCGGGCGTGGCTCGCCGAGGCCGAGGCGACCGGGATGCCCGACGCCAACGCGATGACGATCGCCACGACCGGGGCGGACGGGCGCCCGAGCGCGCGCACCGTGCTGCTGCGCGGCGCCGACGCCGACGGCCTGCGCTTCTACACCAACCGCGAGAGCCTGAAGGGCCGCCAGCTGGCCGAGAACCCCCGGGCGCAGGCGCTGTTCTTCTGGCGCGAACTGGGACGCCAGGTGCTCGTGCACGGACCATGTGCGCCGACCGAGGACGCCGACTCCGACGCCTACTTCGCCACCCGCCCGCCCGGCTCGCGGGCCGGTGCCTGGGCCTCGCGCCAGGGCCGCCCGCTCGCCTCGCGCGCCGAGCTGCTGGCCGCGGTGGAGGCCGTGAACGAGCGGTTCGCCGGCGGTGAGGTGCCGCGCCCGCCGCACTGGGGCGGCTACCTGCTGCGCCCCGCGGCGATCGAGTTCTGGCAGGCGGGCGAGTTCCGCCTGCACGACCGCTTCGTCTACGTGCGCGAGGCCGGCGACTGGCGCGTCGAGCGCCTCTCGCCCTAGCGCGTCCGGGGAACGTCCGGGCGCGTCAGGCTCAGGCCGCGCCGAGTCGCAGGCCGACGCGCGCGCCGATCGGCCGCTTGATGCCGGCGCGCACGCCCTGCGCGACGACGACGAGGTCGGCGCGACGCTCGGCGGGCCGGCGCACGCGTCCCACCGCGCAGCCCGCGGCCTCCAGCAGCCGGCGGGCGACGCGCAGCGACAGCCGCCGCACGGACGGAACACGGCACGCGCGCAGCACGCGCACGCGCTGGACGTCCAGGCGCGCGTCGGCGGCGTTGTCGGCCGGGATCCGCTCGGCGGTGGAGGAGGTGACGCTCATGCGTGCCCGCGCCACCCCGGGCCGCAGGCCCTGGAGCAGCAGCACGACCGTGGCCCGCTGGCCGGCCGCGAGCGTGCCGAGCTCGCAGCGCAGTGCCGGCACGATCGCGCACGAGCCGCTCGAGGTCACGACCGAGGAGACCCGGACGCGGTCGTTGACCGCGGCCTGGAGCACGACGTCGGCGGCCGGGCTGACCGCCAGGTTGTCGATCGTGGTGACGATGCCGCGCTCGTCGCCGAGGTCGATGATCGCTCCGCGACGCAGCTCCTCGAGCCCGGTGCGCAGGTCGGTCAGGCACGCGCCGGCGGTGATGATCGGGTCGGTCGGGCAGCGATCCTGGGTCTCGTCGCCGTAGCCGTCGCGGTCGGCGTCGGGCTCGAGCGTCGCGGCGACGTTCGGGACCAGGTCGGCGGTGACCTTCGGGGTGAACGGCATCGCGTCGGGCTCGTTGACCGGGACATGGAACAGCAGCGCGCCGGGCGCGGGAACGCCGCACGCAAGCGCCGGGCCGGCGGGCTTGGAGAGCCCGAGGACGTCGCCGGCCTGCACGGGAAGGCGCGTGGCCGCGGTCGCCTCGCCGGAGGCACCGAGCGTCACCGGCACCGTCGCCACGCCCGTCCAGCGACTCTCGAACGGGCGGAACACGCGCAGTGCGGCGCCGGCGCCCTGCGGGCCCGCGAAGCGTGTGCGCATCGCGGTGATGACGCCG
>JALOLQ010000315.1 GCA_025455895.1 Solirubrobacteraceae bacterium | reverse complement strand
GCGCCAGCGCGACCGCCAGCGTGCGAACCGCAGAGTTGCAAAAATCCATCAAAACGTCTCCAAACGGCGACACTCTCGGGGAAACCGCGGTGCCCGGCCAAGCTGTCCGACGTCCCGGGCGGGTGGCACTCGGGAGAAAGCGTAAGCAAATCGGCGTGAATCGTCAATGTCGCTGTTGCCCGACACCAAAAACGCATATTTCCGGTCTTCCCCGCAGGCGGACTGTCGCCTGCGCCCGACACTTGTTCGTCCGGGAGGCGCCATGCGGCCCCTCCCCGACCCTGCCGCCCGGTCAGGGCGCCTGCTGCCCTGACGAAGCAGGAGGCGTGCCGCTGCCGCGTCGCTGCCGCTCGCGCCGAGGAGCGGTCGCGGGGGCCGCGGCGGGGGCATTCGCCGCAGCCGGGTTCGGGGTGGAGGCCCCGGACGGCGCCGGGGCCGGCGCGCCTGCGGACGTCGCCGGCGCCGCCGACCCGGAGGGCGACGCGCCCCGGGGAGCGGCGGCCCTCGACTGGGCGGCCTTGTCCCGGGCGAGCTGATCCTGCGCGGCCTTGGCGGCCGCGACGTCGGCCGCCGCCTTCTGCTGGAGCGCCTTTGCGGCGGCATACTCAGCCGCGGCCTTCTCCTGCGCGGCCTTCGCCGCGGCGATCTCCGCGACCGCCGTCTCCCGAGCCGCCTTCGCCGCCGCGATCTCCGCGGCGGCCTTCTCCGGCGTGGCGGACGCGCCGGGCGGCGGGATCGTCGACCGGAACCCGCCCTTGTTCCACTCGTCGTTCGGGTCCTGCCGGTTCGGGAACGGGAACAGCTCGTCGAGGCGCTCCATGCGCTTGCGCAGGTCCTCGACGATGGTGCGCATGTCGTTCTGGGTCTCGACGACGCGCGGCGTCACGAACAGCACGAGCTCGGAGCGCTGCTCCTTGATGTCCTGCGCGCCGAACAGTCCGCCGATCACCGGGATCTTGGACAGCAGCGGGATGCCCTCCGAGCCCTGCCCCTTCGTGTCGCGGATCAGCCCGCCCATGACGAGCGTGTCGCCGCTCTGCACCGCGACGATCGACTGCAGCGAGCGCGTGTTGATCGGCGGCGCCTCGCCGGCCGTCGTCACGTCGCCCGGGTTGCTCACCTCCGCCTGGATGTCCATCGTGACCAACCCGCCCGCGTTGATGCGGGGCGTCACCGCCACGAGCACGCCGGTGTCGATGTACTGCGACGTCGTCGTGACAGCGTTGGTCGTGCCGCCCACGAGCGTCTGCTGCGTGATCGGGATGCGGTCGCCGACCTTGATCGTCGAGCGCTGGTTGTCGAGCGCGGCGACGTGCGGGTTGGCGACGATCTTCGTGTTGGCCGCCGTGCCGAGCAGCGAGACCGCGGCCTGGATGCCGCCGGGGAACGCGCCGGCGAGCAGGTAGTTGAAGCCGGGGACGCGCGCGGCGAGACCCGCGCCGGCGACCGTGACCGCCGTGTCGAACAGGTTGCCCACCGTCGTGCCGCGGCGGAAGTTGCCGCCCGCCTGGTTCGCGCCGTTGCGGAAGTACCACTCGACGCCGAACTGGAAGTTGTCGATGAGCGACACCTCGGCGATCACGATCTCGATCATCACCTGGCGGGCGGCGACGTCGAGCTTCTTCAGCGCCGACTCGATGACCGCGTACTCGGCCGGCGTCGCGACGATCAGCAGCGTGTTGTTGTCCTTGTCGGCGACGACCTGGATGTTGCGCACGACGCCCTGCGCCGCCTGGGCGCCTGCCGCGACCACCGCCGCCGGCCCGGCCGGCGGCGGCGTCGGCGCGGGCTGCTGGACGACGACGGTCGGCGGCGCGGTGAGCGGCGTCGCCTGCGGCTGGAACGCCGGCGGCGACACGATCGTGCCCGCCGGCGTGCCCGGCGCGAGCGAGGGCGCCTGTGCCGCCGTCGGCGTCGTCGTGCGCCCGGTGAAAGCCTGCTGCAGGAGCGGACCCACGCGCTCGGCGCGGCTGTTCTGCAGGTTGTAGACGTAGAAGCGCACGCCCTCGCCGCCGACGCCGGCGTCGAGCTTCTCGATCCACTCGCGGGCCTTCTCGATCAGCGCCGGGTTCGGCGTCACGACGAGCAGCGCGTTCATGCGCTCGATCGGGACGATGCGGATGAGCCCGCCGAGCGGGTTCGCGTCGCGCTGGCCCAGGAGCTTCTCGATCTCCTGCCCGACCGTCTTCACGTCGGCGCTCTGCAGCGTGAAGAGGCCCGCGGACATGCCGCGCATCCAGTCGATGTCGAACAGCGCGATCGTATCCATCAGATGCCTGAGCTCGCGCTCGGTGCCCGAGAGGATCAACAGGTTCCGGAGGTCGTCCGCGCGCACCGCCTGCGCGTCCTTGGCGAGCGGCTCGAGGATCTTCAGCATCTCGCGCGAGCTCACGTAGCTCAGGGGAACGATCTGCACCGAGAATCCGGACGGCAGCGCGCGGCTCATGTTGCCCAGCATAGGCGTCACGTTGCCGCGCACCGCGGCGCCCTGCGGGACGATCTTGTAGAGCTTGTTCGCGTCGTCGAAGACCATCGTCGCGCCGTTCATGCGCAGCAGTGTCTCCAGCGTGGACGCGAGTGCGCTCCGGGGCAGCCCGCTCGAGGTGCGAATCGTCACCTGGCCGCCCACCGCGGGGTCGATCACGTAGTTCTGCCCGAGGATGTCGCCCAGGATGTTGCGGATGACGTCCCGGATGTCGGCGCCCTCGAAGTTCAGGCTGATGCTGCCGTCGCCGTCGCGCCGGGTCTCGCCGCCGGGCGCGAGGCCCCCGCCTGGCGGCTGGCCGCCGACCATCACGCCGGAACCCTTGAATACCTTCGAGCGGTCGGGCGTATCCGACGCTCCCGTCTGGACGCGCGCGGCAGTCGCGGCGAGAGCGGGCGTCAATCCTTCCGGCTGCAGCGACGGTCGAATCTTCTCGGGAGGCGGCGCCTCCGTCGTCTGGGGCGCAG
>JALOLQ010000314.1 GCA_025455895.1 Solirubrobacteraceae bacterium | reverse complement strand
CGGGCGCACCGCCGCTCGCGCCGGCGCTCGCCTGGCTCGGGCTCGCGGTGGCGGGAGCGGCCGCCGGGGCCGGTGCTCGCCGGCGCCGGTCGCACCGGGCGCGAACCACTAGCGTTGATCCGGCATGTCGCGCCCGGCCTTCTACGTCACGACGCCCATCTACTACGTGAACGCGGCGCCCCACCTGGGGCACGCCTACACGACGATCGCGGCCGACGTGATGGCGCGCCACCACCGCCAGCGCGGCCAGGACGTCTTCTTCCTGACGGGCACCGACGAGCACGGCGAGCCGGTGAAGCTCGCGGCCGAGAAGGAGGGCATCACGCCCGGGGAGCTGGCCGAGCGCAACTACGTGCGCTTCCGCGACCTCGCACCGCGCCTGGGCGCCTCGAACGACTTCTTCATCCGCACGAGCGACGCCGAGCACCAGGCCAAGGTGCAGGAGGTGCTCACGCGCGTGAAGGACAACGGCTTCGCCTACGAGGGCACCTACGAGGGCTGGTACTGCCCGCGCTGCGCGGACTTCAAGACCGAGCGCGAGATCGCCGAGGGCAACACGTGCCCGATCCACAAGATCGCGCTCACCCGCGAGCACGAGCACAACTGGTTCTTCCGGCTCTCGGCCTTCCAGGACGCGCTCGACCGGCTGTTCACCGAGCGCCCCGACTTCGTGCGCCCGCGCGCCCGCTACAACGAGGCGCTGTCGTTCATCCGCGGCGGGCTCCAGGACGTCTCGCTCAGCCGCCGCGGGCTCGGCTGGGGCGTGCCGGTCCCGTGGGATCCCGAGCAGGTCTTCTACGTCTGGTGGGACGCGCTCCTGAACTACTACACGGCGCTCTCCTACGCGGCGCCCGGCGAGGACCTCACCGGGCGCTTCTGGCCCGCGACCTACCACCTGGTCGGCAAGGACATCCTCAAGTTCCACACGATCTACTGGCCCGCGCTGCTGATGGCCGCGGACCTGCCCGTGCCCGAGCACGTCTTCGTCCACGGCTTCCTGCTCTCCGGCGGCGAGAAGATGAGCAAGTCGCTCGGGAACGTGCTCGACCCGTTCGAGGTGATCGAGCGCTACGGCTCCGATGCGCTGCGCTACTACCTGCTGCGCGACGTCTCGTTCGGGCAGGACGGCTCGGTCTCCCCGGCCGCCTTCGAGGAGCGCTACGAGCGCGAGCTGGCCAACGACTACGGCAACCTGGCGAGCCGCACGCTCGCGATGATCGTGCGCTACCGCGACGGCGAGGTGGCCCCGGTCCGCCACGACGCCGCCCTGGAGGCCGACTTCGACGGGCTCGCCGAGCGCGTCTCCGAGCTGCTCGACCGCGCCGAGGTGACGCAGGCGCTCGAGGAGATCTGGCAGCGCGTGCGGCGGCTCAACCGCTACGTCGAGGAGTGCGCGCCGTGGCAGCTCGCCAAGGATCCCGAACGGGCCGGCGACCTCGACGTCGTGCTGGCCACGCTCGCCGAGGGGCTGCGCGTGCTCACCGTGCTCCTGCATCCGTGGCTGCCCGCGACGTCCGCCAAGCTGCTCGCCGCGCTGGGCGCGCCCGACGACGCGCTCGAGGCCGCGCGGCTCGGTGCGCGCCGCGTCGCGCGGGTCGCGGCGATCGAGCCGCTCTTCCCCAAGCAGGCCGCGTGATCGACAGCCACACCCACCTGGACTCCTGCGAGCCGCCGAACGACGAGCTGCTCACCGAGGCGCGCCGCAGCGGCGTGCGCCGCATCCTCACCGTGGGCATGGACGCGGCGAGCTGCCGCTCGGCGCTCGTCGCCGCCGAGCGCTACCCCGAGGTCTACGCCGCGATCGGCCGGCACCCGAGCAGCGCCGAGGGCTACGACGACCGCGCCACCGAGGTGCTGGCCGCGTTCGCCGCCCACGAACGCTGCCGGGCGATCGGCGAGACGGGCCTGGACTACTTCCGCGACCGCGCGCCGCGTGCCGACCAGCTGCGCGCCTTCCACGCGCAGCTCGAGCTGGCCCGCGAGCTGGGCAAGCCGGTGGTCATCCACACGCGGGCCGCCGAGGACGACACGATCGCCACGCTGCGCGAGCGCGCCGAGGGCCTCGACGTGATCCTGCACTGCTTCTCGATGCCCGACCGCCTCGACGAGTGCCTCGAGCACCCGCGCTGGTGGTTCTCGTTCGCCGGCAACGTGACGTACCCGAACGCCCAGGATCTCGCGCAGGCCGCCGAACGGGTCCCCGCCGACCGGCTCCTCGTGGAGACCGACGCGCCGTACCTCTCGCCCCAGCCGGTGCGCCGCGAGCGCAACCGGCCGGCGTTCGTCGTCCACACCGCCGAGTTCCTCGCCGAGCGGCGCGGCATGAGCTACACCGAGCTGGAGCACGCGGTGGAGGCGAACGCGGCCACGCTGTTCGGCTGGTGAGGTCCGCGGCGCCCGCGAGCATGACGGCCACCGTGAGCGAGCGCCCCGCCCCGACCCAGCCGAGCCTGCGCCGGATGCGCGAGCACGGCGTGCGCCCGAAGCGCGACCTCGGGCAGAACTTCCTCGTGGACTCGAACATCCTCGGCGTGATCGAGCGCCTCGCCGAGCTCGAGCCCGGCGACGTCGTGCTCGAGATCGGCGGCGGGCTCGGCGTGCTCAGCGAGCACCTCGCGCCGCGCTGCGCGCACCTGCACGTCGTGGAGATCGACCGCGCGCTCGTCCCGGCGCTCGAGGAGGCGCTGGCCGCCACGCCGCAGCACACCCTGCACGTGGGCGACGCGCTGGCGCTCGACCTCGCCGCGCTCGATCCGGCGCCGACGAAGGTCGTGGCGAACCTGCCCTACGGGATCGCCGCCACCGCGATCCTGCGCACGATCGAGGAGTGCCCGCAGGTGACGCGCTGGGTCGCGATGACCCAGCGCGAGGTCGGCGAGCGGCTCGCCGCGCGGCCCGGCGGGGCGCTCTACGGCGTGCCGTCGGTGCTCGCGCAGCTCGCCTGCGAGGTCGAGGTCGCGCGGGCGGTCTCGCGCACGGTGTTCTCCCCGGTCCCGAACGTGGACTCGGTGCTCGTCCGGCTCGACCGCACCGGCCCGGCGCCGAGCCCGCGCCTGCGGCGCCTGGTCCAGGCGGCGTTCGCCCACCGGCGCAAGGCGCTCGCGCGCTCGCTGGTCACCGCCGGCTTCGACGGCGGGCCCGACCTGCGCGTGCGGGCGCGGGCCGCGCTCGAGGCGCTCGGCCATCCCGCCGACGTGCGCGCCGAGCGGCTCGCGCCCGAGCAGTTCGCCGATCTGCTGGAGCGCCTCGACGCATGAGCGCGCTCACCGAGCAGGCGCCCGCGAAGGTGAACCTCGGCCTCACGCTGGGCCCGACCCGCGCCGACGGCCGGCATGAGCTCGTGACCGTCATGCAGCCGGTCGCGCTGTGCGACCGCGTGCGGCTCGTGCCCGCCGCGCTCGGCACGCGCGACGACGAGGTCCTCTGCCCCGGCGTCGACGGCGAGAACCTCGCGCTCGCGGCGGCGCGCGCGTTCCGCGGGCGCACCGGCTGGACCGGCGGCGCGGTGCGGATCGAGATCGACAAGCGGATCCCGGTCGCCGCCGGCATGGCGGGCGGCTCGGCCGACGCCGCCGCCGCGCTGCGGCTGCTGGCGCGCGCGGCGGGCGTGCGCGACGACCGGCTGCTGCGGGAGATCGCCGCCGGCCTGGGGGCCGACGTGCCCGCCCAGGTGCGCCCGCGGCGCTACCTGGCCACCGGCGCGGGCGAGGTGCTGCACGCGCTGCCCGACCCGCCGCCGTTCGGGATCCTCGTCGTGCGCTCGGCCCGCGGGCTCGCGACCGCGGACGTCTTCCGCGAGGCCGACCGCCTCGGCCTCCCGCGCAGCGGCGCGGCGCTCGAGGCGCGCCGGGCCGACCTCGTCGCCGCGCTCGCCGCCGGCTCGCCGCTCGCGCCGGGCGACCTGCTGCTCAACGACCTCGAGCCCGCGGCCGTCTCGCTGCTGCCGGAGCTGCAGTGGACGCTCGACGAGGTCCGCGGCACCGGCGCGGACCACACGCTCGTCTGCGGCTCGGGGCCGACCGTGGTCGGCCTGTTCGCCGACGTCGAGCGCGCCCGCTCGGCCGCGGTCTCGCTGAGCGGGCGCGACCCGCGCCCGGTCGCGGTCGAGCCGTGGTACCCCGGGCTCGCCCCGGAGGGGGACCTCCCGGGATGAAGCCCTGGGCGTTCCTCGCGGCGGCGACGCTCGCCGTGTTCGCGCTGCGGCGCCGGCGGCACCTCGAGCCGCCGCTGCTGATCGGGCTCGTGCTGGGCGCGATCGGCCTGGCGATCTACGGGACCGGCTGGATCGAGCCGCCGAACCTCGAGGAGCTGCTGCTCGACATCGGCGAGACGCTCGGCGCGTGGACGTACCTGCTCGTCGGGGTGATGGCGTTCCTGGAGACCGGGGCGTTCGTCGGACTGATCGCGCCCGGCGAGACGGCGATGATCATCGGCGGCGTGATCGCCGGGCAGGGGCAGATCTCGGTGATCACGCTGATCGGGATCGCCTGGACGGCCGCCGTGCTCGGCGACGTGGCGAGCTACGAGCTCGGCCGCCGGCTCGGGCGCGACTTCCTCGTGCGCCACGGGCCGCGCTTCCAGATCACCGCCGAGCGCCTGGCCACCGTCGAGGCGTTCTTCGACAAGCACGGCGGCAAGGCGATCTTCGTCGGGCGCTTCGTCGGGATCATCCGCGCGGTCGCCCCGTTCCTGGCGGGCTCGGGCGGGATGCGCTTCCGGCGCTTCCTGCCCTACGACATCCTCGGCGCCGGGCTCTGGGCGACGACGTTCATCCTGCTCGGCTACGTCTTCTGGCAGAGCCTCGACCGGCTGCTCACCGTCGCCAAGCAGGGCGCGTTCGGGCTCGGGATCGCCATCAGCGTCGTCGTCGGGCTGATCTGGGCGGTCCGCCACCTGCGCGTTCCGGAGAACCGCGCGGCGCTCGAGGACCGGGTCGACCGCGCGCTCGACCGGCCGGTCCTGCGCCTCCTGCGGCCCGTGGTGCGCTG
>JALOLQ010000313.1 GCA_025455895.1 Solirubrobacteraceae bacterium | reverse complement strand
GCGTCCGCCCTGCACGGCCTGCGCTCAAGGTGCGGTGCCCGCTGCCCGATCACCATCCTCATGCACCAGGCCGCGGGCACCTGGCTGTGTCCCGAGCCCCTCGACCGGGCCCGGTTCGTCGACATGGAGCGCCGCATGCGCCCCGTGCGCAACGCGGTGTTCGGCGTCGTCGGGCTCGGCGTGGCCGGCCTCGCGGCGCGCTGGGGCTGGGAGGTCCTCGCGGTCTTCGCGGTCGTCTGCCTGCTCGTGCCCGTCGTCGACCTGCGGATGCCCGCGAGCCCGCGGCCGGAGCTGTGGCTCATGGCGCTCGCGCTCGCCGGGATCGCCGCGATCGGGGTGGCGATCGCGATGACCGGCGGCCCGACGAGTCCGGCGCTCCCGTGGCTCGTCGTCCCCGCGGTCGCCGCGACCGCCGTCTTCACCACCCGGGGCGTCGCGCTCGCGCTGGGCGCCGCCGTCGCCACCGCGCTGCTGGCGACGCTGCTCACCGACGCGGGCGGCACCGTCGCCGCCCCGAGCTACGTCGGCGCGACGATCGTCCTGATCGTCTCGGTCGGCCTCTACGTCCACGGGCTGATGCGCGCCGAGGTGCGCCATCGCGGTGACTCGGTGCTCGATCCGCTCACCGGCCTGCTGAACCGCACGACGCTCGAGCGGCGCTTCGAGGAGCTGCGCCAGCAGGCCGCCCTCGGGAACGCGCCGATCGCGCTCGTGCTGCTCGACCTCGACCACTTCAAGCGCGTCAACGACACGCACGGCCACGAGCGCGGCGACACGGTCCTGCGCGACGTGGCCTACGAGCTGCGCAAGTCGCTGCGCAGCTTCGAGCTGGCCTACCGCCTCGGCGGCGAGGAGCTGCTGCTGATCCTCCCGGGGATCGACGAGGAGCACGCCGCGGCGCTCGCCGACCACGTGCGCCGCCGGATCGCCGAGGCGCAGCCCGGCGGGCTCGAGATCACGATCTCCTGCGGCGTCGCCGCGGCGTCCGGCGCGGCGCTGCGCTACGAGACGCTCTTCGCGCAGGCCGACGCGCGCCTCTACGCGGCGAAGGCCGCCGGGCGCGACCGCGTCTTCCCCGTGCCCAGCGACGCGCACCGCGAGCGCGTGCTGCGCCTGGTCAGCTGATCAGCCGGTGAGCGAGCGCCCGCACTCGCGGAAGCCGTAGCTCTTCTGGAGCCGGGCGGTGCGCTGCTGCTCGCTGAGCAGCAGGCCGCCGACGCGCTGGAACGAGGCGATGTCGTTCGTCTGCGCGGCCCCGAGCAGCTCGGTGAGCCGGGTGAGCTGCTCGCCGAGGCTGCGCTGCATCGCGATCGCGCCGCCCTGCTCCTGCACCGGCGGCTCGAGCGCCTGGAACTTCCGGTTGGCGGCCGTCGCCTCGCGCACGGCCTGGTCGAGCGGCGCGATGAACGCCTGCGTCGAGCCGGTGCCGAGGATCGTCGCCACCGCGTTGCGGCCGACCTGGCCGAGCAGCTGCTCGGCCTTCGTGTTGAACGGCCCGCAGATCGCGTCGGCCTGGGCGATGAACTGCGCCTTCGTGGGGCCCTTGGGCTCCTCCTCGCCCGAGCCGCAGCCGGCGAGGCCGGCGGCGAGCGCCGCGGCCAGGGCGAGCGGGAGCAGCAGGGATCGGGTGCGGCTCACGACTGCGCGGGCTGCCCGCAGACCTTGAAGCCGATCTCGTTCATGACCTGCTGCGTCTTCTGCTGGCTCTGGCCGACCTGCTGGCCGAGCTGGTTGTAGGTCTTCTGGTCGTTCTTGGCCGCGGCGGCGACGAGCTTCTCGGTGATCTCGTCCTGCTTGTCGAGCTCCTGGTTCATCGTCTCGACCTGCTTCTCGAGGTCCTTCGGGGCCTCGAGCGCCTGGAACTTCACGTTCGTCTGCGCGTTGAGCTTCTGCGCCTCGGACAGCGCCGGCGTCAGCGGCTTGAGCGACTTCTGCGCCTGGGCCTTCTTGCCCTGCGTCTCGAACTGCTTCGAGATGCCCTTCGCCTGCTTGTTCGCCGCGGCGCAGATCTCGTCCGCGGAGGCGATGTACTCGGCCTTCGTGGGACCGTCGTCACCGCCGCAGCCGGCGGCTCCCAGGGCGAGCACGGCGGCGATCGGCAGGGCGAGGCGGGGAATGCGCATCGCAGGAGCACACCACATCCGGCCACTCGCGTGCGGCACCCTCCCTCGGTCAGCGGCCGCGGCCGCCGATCCGCAGCTCGCGGCTGACCCCGCGGGCGTGGGCGCCGCCGTCGTTCGGGAGCACGACGGCGCGCACGACGCTCGCGCGCCGCGCCCGCGGGACGCTGACCGTGTAGCGCGAGCGCTCGCCGGGCAGCGGGGAGACGCCCGTGCGCGCCACCGGGACCCAGCGGCCGGTGCGCGTACGGCGCTGGATCGACACCTGGGCCTGCGGCGCGGCCGGGCGCACGACACCGGTGAGCGTGACCGTCCCCGCGCCGGCGCCGGCCTTGCGCACGCCGACCAGCGCGCGGGTGGCGATCTCGAGCTGGAGGCTGCGCGCGACGTTCGTGCTGCGCGTGCGCAGGCTCAGCCGCGTCGTCTGCCAGAGCGGCCCGACGTCGACGCGGAAGCGGCCGTCTGAGCCGGTGGTGAACGTCCGGGTGACCCACACCGGGCGGGTGAACGGGAAGTCACGGCGCTCGACGGCGACCGAGGTGCGGCTGATCCCGCGGCCCTCGACGCGACCGCTGAGCGTGACGCGCCCGCCCCAGCCGATCACCGTCGCCGAGGGCGTCACGACGATCCGCGTCGGCAGCCGCAGCGTGCGGAACGAGCGGTCGGTGGTGCGCGCGGTGCCGGTCGGGTTCGAGGCGACGAGCCGGAAGTGGTACGTCGTGTACGGGTTCAGGCCGCCGACCGGGGCGGTCACCGTGCGGCGCCCGGTCCCGCTCACGAGCACCTCGGCGGTCTGCTCGCCGTAGCTCGTCGTCGGCCCGTACTCGAAGCGGTAGGTCGTCGCCTG
>JALOLQ010000312.1 GCA_025455895.1 Solirubrobacteraceae bacterium | reverse complement strand
GTCGAGGCGATGGACCTCGGTCACGGTGCGACCTTCGCGCTGCACCTTGTGGATCGCGAAGTGGGCATCGGCATGGGCCGCGATCTGCGGCAGGTGCGTGACGCACAGGACCTGGTGGCGACGCGCGAGGGCCCACAGCGTCCGCCCCACGGGATCCGCGCTGCGGCCGCCGATGCCGGCGTCGATCTCGTCGAACACCAGCGTGGGGGTCGCGTCGGCGTCCGCGAGCACCTCCTCGAGGGCGAGCGCCAGGCGCGACAGCTCCCCGCCAGACGCGATCCTCGCCAGCGGCCGCGCCGGCTCGCCCGGGTTCGGTGCGATCCGGAACACGACGACGTCGACGCCGCTCGCGTCGAACGCCACGGCGTCGCCGTCGAGCTCCACGGCAGGCTCGTCCGGACCCGCGGGCCGGCGACCCACCGCGATCTCGACTCGCGTTCCCCCGAGCCCCAGCTCGCCGACGGCACGTTCGACGGCGCCGGCAAGGACCAGCGCGGCGTCCCGGCGTCGCGCCGACAGGGCCGCCCCGGCCGCGGCGATGGCTTCCAGCAGGCGCGCTCCTTCCCGCTCCCGCCTCTCGCGCTCGGCGTCCACCGAGCGCAGGCGCTGCACCTCGGCCTCGGCGCGCTCCGCGCGGGCCAGCAGGCCGTCGACATCGGTGCCGTACTTGCGCTCGAGCGAGTAGAGCAGCGACAGGCGTTCCTCGAGCGCGGCGATCGACCCCGGATCGTGGTCGACCCCATCGGCCAGCGAGCGCGCCTCGAACGTGACGTCCTCGATCTCGGCCGCCAGGCCCTCGAGGCGCTCCGCCAGGGGCGCGTAGCGCGGGTCGAGGCGACCGAGGGCCGCCGCCTCCGCCGCGGCCCGCCCCGCCTGCTCGCGGGCGCCGGCGAGGCCGGCATCGGACTCGTCGCCCGCGAGCAGCGTCGCGATCGCGACGACCCCCCTCGCGATCGCCTCGCCGTGGCGTGACGCGGCGAGGCGCGCCTGGATCTCGGCGACCTCGCCGGCGTGGATCCGGGCCGCCGAGATCTCGGCCGCCTCGTGCTCCACGAGGGCGATCCGGCGCTCCAGCTCGCGGGGGTCGGCAGCCAGCGCGGCCAGCGCGGCCTCGTTCTCGCGCCAGGCGGCCACGGCCGCGCCCATCGCGGCACGCTCGGCGGCATGGCCCCCGTAACTGTCGAGCAGGTCGCGCTGCCAGCGCTCGTCGAGAAGGCGCGCCTGCTCGTGCTGGCCGTGGATCTCGACCAGCGGCCCGGCGGTGGCCGCCAGCCGGCCCGCCGTCACGGTCTCGTCGTCGATCCGGGCCAGGGAGCGCCCGGTGGCGGCCACCTCGCGCACGCACACCAGGGGTTCCGGCAGGCGGTCGAAGAGCGCCTCGACGCGGGCCGCCTCGGCGCCGTGGCGGACGAGGCCGGGGTCGGCGCGCGCCCCGAGGGCGAGCCCCAGGGCGTCGATGAGGAGGCTCTTGCCGGCGCCGGTCTCCCCGGTGACGACGCTGAAGCCGGCGCCGAACGCGATCCGGACCCGCTCGAGGAGGGCGAGATCCGTGACCGCCAGCTCCAGCAGCCGCCCGGCGGGCGGCTCGGGGAGGCGTTCGTCGGTCATCGGCCCGGTCACGAGGGCAGGAGCTGCGCCTTCTGGCGGAGAAGGTCCCAGAACGGAACGGCCCCCTCGGGCTCGAGGAAGCGGACCGGCTGCTCCAGGGCGGCCACGCTCACCACGTCGCCGACGCCGATCGGGAAGTCCTCCCGGCCGTCGATCGAGACCAGCGCCTCGTGCGCCTCCACGACCCGGCAGCAGACCACCTGCTTCGGGCTCACGACCACCGACCCGAGCGCCGACAGGTAGGCCGCGATCGGGGTGACGATGAGGTTGCGGCTGAGCGGATCGAGAATGGGGCCGCCCGCGGAGAAGCTGTACCCGGTGGATCCCGTGGGGCTGGCCACCACGAGCCCGTCCGCGATGAAGGTGGCGAGGTGCGACGGCCCGATCTCGACATCGAGGTGGACCACGCGCGCGAGGGCGCCGCGGGCGATGACCACGTCGTTGAGCGCCAGGAACGTGCGGCGCGGCGCGGCGCCGTCCTCGCCGACGATGGTGCCACGGAGAGCCATCCGGTCCTCGAGGTGGAACCGGCCGGCCACGAT
Source organism: Solirubrobacteraceae bacterium (assembly GCA_025455895.1). GTDB lineage: Bacteria > Actinomycetota > Thermoleophilia > Solirubrobacterales > Solirubrobacteraceae > F1-60-MAGs163. The sequence goes on along the minus strand of JALOLQ010000312.1, from coordinate 829 downwards.
CTTCGTGAGCAGGTCCTCGAGCTCGTGGGCCTCGGCCTTGGAGAGGAACCCCACCTTGCCCAGGTTGACGCCGACGATCGGCACGGGGACCTCCGCGACGGCGCGCGCGGCGCGCAGGAAGGTTCCGTCGCCGCCGAGCACGACGAGCGCGTCGACGCCCGGCAGCGCGCCCACGAGTGCGTCGGTGTCCCCCGAGGCGACGGCCCAGGTCTCGATCCCGCGGACCGCGCACCACCCGGTGGCCCGGGCCGAGAGCTCGACGGCGTCCTCCTTCGTCGGGTTGTACGCGAAGCCGATGCGCCGCACCGCGCTCATCCCGGCACCAGCGCGGCGATCCGGGACTCCCAGCCGGCCGCCTCGGCCCGCCCCGCGTCGGCGACGGCATGCAGGAAGAACTCCCGGTTGCCCGCCGGACCCCGGAGCGGCGACTCGGCCAGCCCGACCGGCACGAGCCCCGCCGCCCGGGCGTGCGCGAGCGCCGCTGCGAGCACCTCCCGGTGGACGGCCGGGTCACGGACGACTCCGCCGGGCGCGCGCCCGCGGCCGGCCTCGAACTGCGGCTTCACCAGGGCGACGACGGCGCCGCCGGGCACGAGGCACGCGGCGACGGGCCGCAGGACGAGGGCCAGCGAGATGAAGCTGACATCCACGACGGCGAGCGCGACGTGCTCGCCGAGCAGCTCGGGCGTGAGCTCGCGCGCGTTCGTCCGCTCGCGTGAGACCACCCGCGCGTCGCGGCGCAGCGCCTCGGCCAGCTGGCCGCGCCCGACGTCGATCGCGTGCACGCGGATGGCGCCCCGCTGCAGGAGCGCGTCGGTGAAGCCCCCGG
>JALOLQ010000033.1 GCA_025455895.1 Solirubrobacteraceae bacterium | reverse complement strand
GTCGTCTGCGCGTTCGCGCACCTCGAGGGCCACCCGGTCGGCGTGATCGCCAACAACGGGATCCTCTTCAGCGAGTCCTCGCTGAAGGCCGCGCACTTCATCGAGCTCTGCGACCGCCGCGGGATCCCGCTGCTGTTCGTCCAGAACATCTCCGGCTTCATGGTCGGCAAGGACTACGAGGCGGGCGGGATCGCCAAGGACGGCGCGAAGCTCGTCACCGCCGTCTCGTGCGCGCGGGTGCCGAAGCTCACGGTCGTCGTCGGCGGCTCGTTCGGCGCGGGCAACTACGGGATGTGCGGCCGCGCCTACGCGCCGCGCTTCCTCTTCATGTGGCCGAACGCGCGGATCAGCGTCATGGGCGGCGAGCAGGCGGCGACGGTCATGACCGAGGTCGGCCAGCCCGAGGTCGGCGCGCAGCTGCGCGAGCAGTACGAGCACCAGGGCCGCCCGCTCTACGCGACCGCGCGGCTCTGGGACGACGGGATCATCGACCCGCGCGACACCCGCCGCGTGCTCGCGATGGCGCTCGACGCCTGCGCCGGCGCGCCCCTCGGCGAGCTCGGCTACGGCGTGTTCCGGATGTAGCTCCGCGCGACGGATCCTCCCCGGTGGTCAGGGAGGATCCGCCACGCGATGCGGTGGTGCGGCCTACTCGTACGCGTTCGGCAGCGCCTCCGGCGCGGGCTCGTCGGCGCGCTCCTTGAGCTCGTGGCGGGCGACGGCGCGCAGGTGGACCTCGTCGGGGCCGTCGGCGAGGCGCAGCGTGCGGGCCCCGGCGTACATCATCGCCAGCGGGAAGTCGCCGGAGACGCCGGCGCCGCCGAACGCCTGGATCGCGCGGTCGATCACGCGGCAGGCCAGGCGCGCGGCGACGACCTTGATCGCCGCGATCTCCTTCTGGGCGTGCTTGTTGCCGGCGGTGTCCATCATCCACGCGGCCTTCAGGACGAGCAGGCGCGCCTGCTCGATCTCGATCCGTGACTCGGCGATCCACTCGCGGATCACGCCCTGGGCGGCGAGCGGCCGGCCGAACGCCTCGCGGTGGCGCACGCGGTCGACCATCAGCTCGAGCGCGCGCTCGCTCATCCCGATCGCGCGCATGCAGTGGTGGATGCGGCCCGGGCCGAGCCGCGCCTGGGCGATGAGGAACCCCGCGCCCTCCTGGGCGACGAGGTTCTCCTTCGGCACGCGCACGTCCTCGTAGACGACCTCGGGGTGGCCGTGCTGGTCGTGGTAGCCGAAGACCGAGAGGTCGCGGCGCACCGTCACGCCCGGGGTGTCGAGCGGGACGAGGATCATCGAGTGCTGGGCGTAGCGGTGCGCGTCCGGGTTCGAGAGCCCCATGACGATCGCCACCTTGCAGCGCGGGTCCATCGCGCCGCTGCTCCACCACTTCACGCCGTTGACGACGTACTCGTCGCCGTCGGGGGTGATCGTCGCCTCCATGTTCGTCGCGTCGCTCGAGGCGACGGCGGGCTCGGTCATCCCGAAGCACGAGCGGATCTCGCCCTCGAGCAGCGGCTGCAGCCAGCGCTCCTGCTGCTCGGGCGTGCCGAACATGGCCAGCACCTCCATGTTGCCGGTGTCCGGCGCGGCGCAGTTGATCGCCTCGGGCGCGATCTCGATCGAGCGGCCGGTGATCTCCGCCAGCGGGGCGTACTCGAGGTTCGTCAGCCCGGCGCCGTGCGTCTCGTCCGGGAGGAAGAGGTTCCACAGCCCGCGCGAGCGCGCCTGCGCCTTGAGCTCCTCGATCACCGGCGGGACGACGTGCGGGTCGCCGGCCGCGCGCTGCTCGCGGTAGACGCGCTCGGCGGGGTAGACGTGCTCGTCCATGAACGCCTGCAGGCGGTCCTGGAGCTCGAGGGCGCGGTCGGAGTGGGCGAAGTCCATGGTCGTCAGGGCTCCTTGCGGGGGCTGGGGGTGAGGCCGAGCGCGCCCGCCCACATGCGGGTCACGAGCTCGGTGAGGTCGTCGAGCGAGGTCCGCTCGGCGCCGTGGACGAAGACGTGCTCGGCCAGGCGGCTGACCATCGCGTCGAGCGCGACCGCGGCGCCGCGCGGGTCGAGGTCGGGGTCGACGAGCCCGGCGGCCTGCCAGCGGGCGATCGCCCGGGCGTGGCGCTCGGCGAACGTCCGCGCGCGCTCGAGCCGCGCGGCGCGCAGGCGGTCGTCGACGAGCGCGGCCTGCTCCATCGCGGCCATCAGGCCGGCGTTGCGGCGGTAGGCCTCGAGGTAGGCGCGGTTGCCCGCGCGGATCGCGGCGAGCGGGTGCTGCTCGCGCGGGCCGGGCGCGGCGGCGCCGGGGGCGAGCAGCTCGTCCTGGAGGCTCTCGAGGACCGCCGCGAACGCGGCCTGCTTGTCCGGGAAGTACGTGTAGAAGCTGCCCGCCGCGACGCCCGCCTCGCGGGCGATGTCGGTGGTGCGGGCGTCGAGGTAGCCCTCGCGCTCGAAGACGCTGCGAGCGGCGGCGACCAGCGCGGCGCGGGTGCGCTGCCCGCGGGCGCTGCGGGGCGGCGGGGCGACGGCGGCGTCGGCGGCGGGCGGCACGGAGCGGAGCCTAGGTCAACATGAATCCGACGTCAAGTTCAAGTCGTGGTCGGTCATCGGTCCAGTGCGAGACGCCTGCGTCGCGGCGCCCCCGGGCCGGGCCGATGACCGGGGCATGGCCGAGCGCCGCCATGACGACGTCCCGATCGTGCCCCTCGCCTGGCTCTTCCTGGCGGCCGGCGTGCTCGGCGTGATCGCCGCGACGGCGCCGCACGACCCGGTCACGCGCGTGCCGGTGGTGCTCGGCATCTCGGCGCTGGCGATCGCCGTCTCCGGGGTCCTCTACCTGCTGCGCCGGCGCCGCCTGCACGTCGTGGGCGCGGTCGTGCTGCTCACGCTCGCGATCGCGATGACGGCGACCGGCATCTGGGCGACCGGCGGCCCGCCGAACGCGACGAGCGCCTTCTACATGTGGATCTGCCTCTTCGCGGCCTACGTGCTCCCGGGGCGCCTGGCGATCGGGGCCGCGCTCGTCTGCTCGGCCTCGTACGTCGCGGTGACGGTCATCTCCCCGCCGTCGTATCCGCCGGTGGCGCACCTGGCGACGAGCATCGCCTCGCTGGTCGGGGCGACGATGCTCGTGACGACGCTGCGCGCGCGCCTCCAGGAGGTCATGGAGGTGCTCTCCGAGGCGGCCAGCACCGACCCGCTCACCGGCCTGGCCAACCGCCGCCAGTTCAACGGCGTGCTCGCCCGCGAGCTCGCGCGGGCCCAGCGCGACAAGCGCCCGGTCTCGCTGATCGTGCTCGATCTCGACCACTTCAAGACGGTCAACGACAGCGCCGGCCACGACGCGGGCGACGAGGTGCTGCGCCTCGTGGCCGCCGTGCTCACCGAGCACTCCCGCACGGTCGACCTCCCGGCGCGCCTGGGCGGCGAGGAGTTCGCCCTGATCCTCCCGGACACCGACGCCGAGGGCGGCGTGCTCGTCGCCGAGCGCCTGCGGCTCGAGGTCCAGCGCCGCACGAAGCGCGGCGGCCCGGGCGTCACCGTCTCGCTCGGCGTCGCCTGCAGCCCGAGCGGCGGACGCGACGCCGACGCGCTCGTGCAGGACGCCGACTCGGCGCTCTACGTCGCCAAGAACGGCGGCCGCGACCGCGTCGAGTGCGCCGGCGCGCGGCTCGAGATGCTCACGGCCTGAGCCCGCGGCGATCAGGCGCGCCCGGCGTTCGCCGCGGCGAACGCCGCCACCGCCGGCGCCTGGTCCTCCTGGAGGAAGTGGCGCGCCGGCACGGTGGCGAGCACCGGCAGCCCGGCGGCCTCGCGGGCGATCTCGCCGAAGCGGTGCGCGGGGAGCGCCGGGTCACGCGAGCCCCAGAGCACGTCCACGGGGTAGCGCCCGTCGGCGAGGACCGCGCGGTAGCGCGCCTGCTTGTCCGCGGTGCGCTCGAAGCCGCGCATGATCCGCAGGAAGGCGCGCCCGCCGTCCTCGCGGCGCAGCAGGTCGACGTAGGCGTCGAGCTCGGCCTTCGGCACGGCGCCGCGGTCGGCGATCCCCTGGAGGCCCATCAGCGCGCGGAAGGCCGGCTTGCTCAGCGTGCGCAGGTACGCCTCGCCGAGCCCGCGGCGCGCGAACGGCTCCATCGACCACGGGCGCCGGAACTCGGCGACGTTCACGATCGTGTCGAGCACGGTCAGCGAGGCGATCCGCTCGGGCATCCGGGCGGCGAGCTCGAAGCCCACCGGCCCGCCGACGTCGTGGACGACGAGGTGGAACCGCTCCAGCTCGAGTGCGTCGACCGCCGCCGCGGCGAACGCGCCGAGGCCGGTCCAGGTGTAGTCGAAGCCGGCCGGGCGCTCGGCGAGCCCTAGCCCGGGCAGGTCGAAGGCGATCCCGCGCATCCCCCGGCCGGCGAGCTCGGCGAGCACCTTGCGGTAGAGGAACGCGGACGCCGGGACCCCGTGCAGGCAGAGCACCGGCTCGCCGCTGCCGGCCTCGGCGACGAAGCTCTCGACGCCGGCGGCGCGGAAGGGCCGCCCGGCCTCACGCCAGCGCTCGACGACCTCCGGCCCGCTGCGCGCGGCGGCGATCGCGCGCAGCGTCTCCTGCATCAGTACGAGCAGTTGCGCGCGCCCCGCACCCACTGGAGCGGGCCGAGGCCCTCGCCCTGGTCGGTGCGCGGGTCCTTGCCCGGGCCCCAGTAGAGCCCCGTCGCCACCCCGGCCGTCGTCACCGACCACGTGTAGTACACGGCCTGGTTGTCGTAGGAGGCGACCTGGAGCGTGACGCCCCAGCCGCCGTCGGCCTTCTGCTCGGCGCCGATGATCTGGAACGAGCGGCCCTGGTTGATGATGTCCGCGCCCGACGTGCTCGTCAGGCGGCAGTAGAACATCGTCGCGTCGGCGAAGTGCCCGTAGCGCTCCTCGACGGCGCAGTTCGGCCAGCCGGGAACGCAGTCGGTGAAGCTCGAGTTGGCGACGAACTTCAGCAGCGCGTTGGCCGCCTCGGTCCCGGTGAGGTCGCGGCCCGGCGGCGAGAAGGGCGGGCCGTCGGCGGCCGGCGGCGTGGTCGGCGCGTTCGGGGCCGGCGTCGCGGGGGCCGGGCCGGGAACCGGCGTGACCGGCGTCTTGCGGCGGGTGACGCAGCGCGAGCCCTTCTTCACCTTCCCCTTCGGGCACACGCAGCGGCCCTTCTTGCGCACGAAGCCCTTCTTGCACTTCTTCTTCGTCGCCGCGGCCTGCCCGTCCGGCGCGAGCGCGGGGGCGGCGGGCGCCGGGGCGGCGGCGATCAGCGCGCCCGTGAGCAGCAGTGCGGCGAGGACCGGGATCCGGAGCATGGGCGAACGGTACCCGGCGACGCGGCCGGGCGCGAGGGTCGCGCCCGGAGCGGCGGCGCTCAGCCGACGAGGTTGACGAAGACGATCAGGCGCAGGTTCACCGTCGCCGTCGCCCCGCCGGCGAGCGCGACGCCGGGAAGCGCGCCGTTCAGCTCGACGCGGGCGATCCCGCCGGGGCCGACCTTGCCGGTCAGGGTGGCGGTGAGGTTCGTCGCCGGCGCGGCGGCGGTGCAGCCCGTGAGGGCGGCCGGGTCCGCGGCGAGGTTCATCGTGAGCGTCGCGTTGCGCTCCTTGATCACCAGGCCGCCGCCGGGGGCGACGTTCAGCGTGCGCGGGAACGGCGCGCCGTCGGCGGTGCACAGCGGGTCGGCGGCGGGCGCCTCGACCTGCAGGCCACCCTCGCGGATCGTGAGGTTGAAGTCCTCGTTGGCCTGGCTGTTGAACGGCAGGCCGCCCTTGAGGTTCCCCTTGAGCTTCGCGGCGCGATCGGGGCGGCCGGCGACCTGGGTGGTCGCCGAGCCCTCGAGGATCACGACCGACGCCGGCGCGTCGAGCGCGCCGGGGGCGAGCTTGAACGCGCGGTTGGAGAGCGTGAGCGCGCCGCGGCGCACGAGCGCCTGGCCGTTGCCCGTGGTGCACCAGACGGGCCGCGGGGTGAACGTCGCCGAGACGCGCTGGCCCTTGCGGACCTTCGTGCGGATCGTCTTCTCGACCTTCGCGGTGCAGCCGGTTCCGGCCTGGAACTCCACGCCGAGCCGCAGGCGCGCCTTGGCGCTGTAGTTGCGGTCGGCCTTCCAGCGCACGACGATCTGCTCGCTGGGCTTCGGCGCGGTGGGGAACACCGTCGGGCGCGCGGGCGCGGCGGCGGAGGCGGCGGCCGTGGCGAGCGTCGCGGGGACGAGCACGGCGGCGAGGGCGGGCAGGACGAGGAAGCGGCGCATCGCCCCCGAGTGAAGCAGATGCCGCGCCGCGATGACGCGGTTCACGCGTTGCCGCTGAGGTCCACGTCGAGCGTCAGCGTGACGTTCACCGCGGCGCTGCCGACGCCCGTGACGGCCACGCCGGGCAGCGAGCCGCCGACGACGAGGCGGCTGAGGCCGCCCTCGCCGACCTTGCCGCTCAGCTCGAGCGTCGCGGGGCCGGCGCCGCTCGGGGCGCCCGGGGCGGCGGCGCAGCCGGTGAGCGACGCGGGCGCGACGTCGAGCGGCAGCGTCAGGCGCCCCTCGCCGCTCTGGAGGAGGATCAGCCGGCCGGTTCGGCCCGCGGCGAGCGGGAGCTCGGTGGCCTGGAGCGGCGGGGCGCAGAGCGGCTCCGCGGGGAGCGCGCCGAGGCCGAGGCGGCCGCTGCGGAGCGTGAGCTCGATGTCCGTGCCGAGCTTGACGAGGCCGGGCACCGTGCCGCGCAGCACGCCGTCCACCGGGGCGCTGCGATCGGGGCGGCCGGGGGACTGGACGGTGAGCGTGCTCGCCGCGACCGTGCGGACGCTGACCGGGGAGCCCTGCCAGCCCTTGAGCGTCACCCGGTAGCCGCCCGCGATCGTGCGGTTGCGCAGCGCGTCGGCGACCGAGACGGTCAGCGGTTCGTTCTCGCACCAGCGCGGCTTCGGGCGCAGCGTCACGCGGACCTTCGTGCCCCGGCGCACGGCGCGGCGCACGGTGGCGACGACCTTGCCGCTGCACGTCGGCGAGTAGCCGCCGGTGTCGGCGCGGACCTCCACGACCCCGGGCTTGAACGCGCGCTTCGCCGTCCACGTGACGGTGATCGGGTCGGTCCCCGCGGGGGCCTTGGGGGTGATCGTCACCGGTGCCCGGGCTCCGGCTGCGACGGCGGGCGCGACGAGCGCGGCCACGACGGCGACGACGACGGCACCTGCCCCACGACTCCTCATGCGCCAAGCAAACCACCGCGCGCGGCGGCGGTCAACTGCGACCCATCGCCGCACCTGCGCCTCACATCCGCAGCGGCGCCGCGCGCACCGCCCGCAGCGCGAGCGGGGCGATCCGCGCGGCGAGCAGCGCGTAGCCGGCGACGATCAACGCGGCGGCGGGGGCGCCGGCGGCGGTCAGCAGCAGGCCGGCGGCGGCGAGCGCGGCGCCCGCGACGGCGACGCGCTCGCGCGGCAGCCCGCGCGGCGAGATCCCCGGCGTGCGCACGCGGCCCATGAGCCACAGCAGGTGCAGGAGCGACCCGGCGACGGTGAGGCCGACCCAGCCGCCGATCAGCAGCAGGGCCAGCGCGTCGCGGTCGGCGCCGACGAGGCCGGCGAGCGGGCCGTCCTGGATCGCGCTCACGAGGCCGGCGGCGAGCGTGACGACGAGCAGCACCTGCGCGAGCGAGACGACGAGCATCGCCGGCGGGCGCTGGGTCGCCGCGCGGGCGCTGGCGATGAGGTTCACGGCGATCAGCGCGCCGGCGAGCGTCAGCAGCGCCCAGCCGGCGATGCCGAGCGCGTCGCTGTTCCACGCCGCGCCGGCCGAGAGCAGCACGACGCCGGGCGCCCACGTCCAGAACGCGGGCTCCTCGAGCCGCGCCCAGCGCAGGCGCGTCCCGGTGAGCGACGGGTAGAAGGTGTGCAGCGTGCCGGCGATCGTCAGGCCGAACCAGCCGCCGAGGTTCAGCGCGAGGTGGGCGCCGAGCAGGCTGCCCCGGGTCCAGACCGTGTCGCTCGCGAGCACCGGACCCAGGACCGCGCCGACCGCCAGGCACGCGGCGGCGGTGAGGTACCAGCGGGTCGCCCACGGGCGGCGCTGGATCGAGCGCTTGCGCAGCGCGACGAGCCCGCCGGCGTAGAGCGCCGTCCCGGCGAGGACGAGCGTGCCGCCCAGGCCGGTGAGCCACACGAGGTCGAGCGGGACGCCGACGGCGATCGCGGCGGCGCCGGCGTTCCAGGTCGCCAGTTCGGCGCGCACGAGCCGCCGCCCGGGCGGGGCGCAGGCGAGGAACGCGCAGGCGAAGAACTGCCCGGCGCCGACGATCAGCTGCGAGACGCCGCCGACGAACGCGCAGTGCAGCGCGAGCCAGCGCAGGTCCTCGGCGCCGCCGAGCGCGTAGGCGAGCCCGGCGGCCGCCCCCGCGAAGATCCAGGCGACCCCCGCGCCGAGGAAGGCGGTGAGCATGTCGCTCGGGCGCAGCTCCCCGGGGCCCAGCCGGAGCTTGGCGGAGCGCTTCGTGCTCGGGCAGTGGCGCTCGGCGGGGGCGACGTCGGTCACGCCCTCACGATAGCGCCTTTACCCAGTCTCGCTGGGAAAACCGGGGAGGGCCTGCCCGGCTCGGCCTCAGGCGGGGACGAGCAGGTCGGCCAGCGTGCGCAGGTCCGGGACCTCGAGGTCCGGCGCGGCCTCGGCGGGCGGGGTCGCCCCGGGGCCCGTGCGGCCGGCGCGGCGGTTCACCCAGACCGTCGTGAAGCCCAGGCGCTTGGCCGGGACGTGATCGTGGAACAGCGACTGCGCGACGTGCAGCACGCGCTCGCGGGGCAGCCCGAGGCGCTCGAGCGCGACGTGGAACCCACGCTCGTCAGGCTTGTAGGCGCCGACCTGCTGCGCGGTGACGACCGCGTCGAACGGGTCGCCGAGCCTCGCCGACGAGAACGCGAAGAGGTCGTCATCGCAGTTGGTGATGGGCATCAGCGTGTAGCGCTCGTGCAGGCGCGCGAGCGCCGCGGCGGAGTCCTCGAACGCCGGCCAGTCCGCCACCGAGCCGGCGAACGCCGCCCGCGCCTCGGGCGACACCGCCGCGCCGTAGCGCTCGGCGAGCGCGTCGCAGCACAGGCCGAGGACCTCCCGGTAGGCCTTGAACGGCACCTCCGCCTCGTGCTCGACCGCGCCGAACGCCGCCAGCAGGTCCTCGTCGCCGACCTCCGCGACCGCACCGCCGAGCGCGATGCGCAGCGCGGCGAGGATCCCGGCCTCCCAGTCGATCAGCGTGCCGTAGCAGTCGAAGGTCAGCGCGTCGAACGATGCGGGGTCCAGGGTCGTCACTTCACGCGCGGCTTGAGGAAGTCGTCGTCCGGCGGCCCGTGGTGGTCGCCGGGGGAGAGGAACGAGTCCTTGTGGCGCGGTTCCCACACGCCGCTGGCCGCGGCACCCGGGACCATCGCCGACGTCGGCAGGCGGTCGTCGTCGTGCACGCCGTCGGCGGCGTGCTCGTTCCTGCGCAGTCGCGCCCGCACGCGCGCCCACAGTCCCATGGCGGGGACGCTACCCGCTGGGCCGGTCCGATGCGACGGCCCGGGCCCGGGCGATCACCGGGGCGAGCGCATCGGCCAGCTTCGGGCCGGGGCGCTCGCGCAGGTCGTAGCCCGTCTCGCGGATCGGGACGGGGCTCGCCACGAGGCGCCCGAGGTCGATCGGCGTCCCGGCGATCACCGCCTCGCAGGGCGTCGCCGCGATCGTCGCCTCGAGGTCGGCGAGCTGCTCCGGGGAGTAGCCCATGGCCGGCAGCACCGGGCCGATGTGCGGGTAGGCCGCGTAGGTCGCCGCCAGCGAGCCGCAGGCGTGTGGGCGCGGATCGGCGATCTCGGCGCCCGCCGCGCGGGCCGCCACCGTGCCGGCGCCGAACGGCATCCCGCCGTGGGTGATCGTCGGGCCGTCCTCGACGACGAGCACGCGCACGCCCGCGAGGTCGGGGCCGGCGTCGAGGATCACCGGGGACTCGGCCTGCACGACGGTCGCCGCCGGCGCGAGCGCCGCGACGTCCGCGAGCACGCGCTCGACCTGCTCGGGGCTCGCGCTGTCGAGCTTGTTGACGACCACGACGTCCGCCATCCGCAGGTTCGCCTCGCCCGGGTGGTAGGCCAGCTCGTCGCCGGCGCGCAGCGGGTCGGCGACGACGACGTGCAGGTCCGGGGCGAAGAACGGCAG
>JALOLQ010000311.1 GCA_025455895.1 Solirubrobacteraceae bacterium | reverse complement strand
TTCGACATCGTCCACTACAACCTGCACAAGTCGTTCACCCAGCCGCACGGCGGCGGCGGCCCGGGCTCCGGCCCGATCGCGGTGAGCGAGCGGATCGAGCCGTTCCTGCCGCGGCCGGTGATCACCCGCGAGGAGACCCCGGACGGGCCGGTCTTCGACCTCGACGAGGACCGCCCGCAGTCGATCGGCCGGCTGCGCGGCTTCCAGGGCAACTACGGCGTCTTCGTGCGCTCCTACGCCTACATCCGCTCGCTCGGCGCCGAGGGGCTGCGCGACGCGAGCGAGACGGCGGTCCTGAACGCGAACTACCTGCTGGCGCGGCTGCGCGAGCTGTGCGGCGAGGACCTGCCGCTGGCCTTCGGCGAGCGCTGCATGCACGAGTTCGTGCTCTCGGCGACCCCGCTGAAGAAGCAGACCGGCGTCAAGACGCTCGACCTCGCCAAGCGACTGCTCGACCACGGTTTCCACCCGCCGACCGTCTACTTCCCGCTGCTCGTCGACGAGGCGCTGCTGATCGAGCCGACCGAGACCGAGACGAAGGAGACGCTCGACGCGTTCGCCGAGGCGCTCGCCGCGGTCGTGCGCGAGGCGAAGGCGGACCCGTCGGTGGCCCAGAACGCGCCGTACACGACGCCGGTGCGGCGCCTCGACGAGGCCGCAGCGGCCAAGCAGCCGGTGATCCGCCAGCCGCGCTGAGCCGGGGCGGCCACGGCGTCGGAACCGCCCGGTACCGTTCGGGCCATGACGCTCCGCCCCGCCCTCGCCCTGCCGCTCGTCTGCGCCGCGCTGCTCGCGGCCCCGGGGGCGGCGCACGCCGCGTCCTGCGTCGCGAACCTCACGCCCGCTGCGGGCTCCGTGCTCGTGCTCAACCCGGACGGGTCGGTCAACGCGGCCGACGGGCAGTACGGCTCGGCCTACGTCAACGGAGCGAGCAGCAGCTCCGCCCCTCCGAACAGCTGCACGGCCGAGGAGGGCGGGCGCGAGATCGCCTATCCCGAGTCGCAGATCGGGAACCCGGCGCTGGGGCTGTTCGTCGCCCGCAAGACCTACGTGCCCGCCACGGGGACGGGGTTCGTGCGCTTCCTGACCACGATCCGCAACAGCCTGGCGATCGCCCAGCGCGTCGAGTATCTCGCCTACTCCGGGCACTCCGCCAGCCGCGTGCGCGGCAGCGGCGACGGCGATCTCGTCCTCGAGCCCGGTGACGCCTGGGCCGTGCTCGCCGATCAGCCGCCGCCGTCGGCGCCGTCGGCGCCGGGGCCCGAGATCCCCGGCCACGTCTGGGATGCCGCGCCCGGGCTCGGAGCCACGTCCCCGCACATCGGCATCGTCAACTCGACCGGGCCCTGGCCGACGCCGTTCACCGATCCGGGCAACACGCCGTCGGCCCGCTACTTCCTGGAGATCCCGCCCGGCGGGTCGGTCACCGTGATGGGGCTCAGCCTCGGTCGCACGAGCGGCCAGCCGGGCCTCGACGCGGCGCTCGTCGCCGCGGCGGCGCTGTCGCAGGCCCCGCCCGAGGTCTACGCCGGGATGAGCGCCCAGGAGCTCGGCCGGCTCGTCAACTGGCCGAACCCCGACCCCGACGGCGACGGCGCGCGCCTGAACGCCGACAACTGCCGCACCACGGCGAACGCCGGCCAGGAGGACCTCGACAAGGACGGCATCGGCGACGCCTGCGATTCGGACGTCGACGGCGACGGTCTCAGCGACGCGCTCGAGGCCGCCCTGGGCGCCAACCCGCGTTCGGCCGACGGCGACGGCGACGGCAAGGCCGACGGCGCCGACGCCTGCCCGACCACCGCGGGCTCGCAGCCCAACGGCTGCCCGGCTCCGGTCACGGCCGCGGACACGACCCCGAACGCCATCACCGGCGCCGCGCTGACGGCGCCCTCGAAGCGAGCTGCGCGGCACCCAGCGCTCGGGCGTGAAGATCAGCGCCAAGCTGCCGTCGTTCCGCGTCGTGCTCGGCGCGGCGGCCGGCAAGCGGGCCGCGGGCCTGCGCAACCTCACGGTGCGCCCGTCGCCCGCACTCGTCGGCCAGGCGCGCCGGTTCACCGTCCAGGTGCGCGTCACGCTCACCGACGCGGCGGGCAACCAGACCGTTCGCACGCGGACGATCAAGGTCGGCTGAGGCGGGCTTCGTCGCTCAGCGCCGCCGGACGGCCACCCGGGCGGACTGCGAGGCCGGCGTGCCTCCGCTCGGCGTGAACGTGACGCCCACGCTCACGGCGAGTCGGCGCAGACGTCGCACCGTGGCGGCCGCGGTGACCGAGGGCCGCAGGCGGAGCGTCACGAGTCGCCGACCCGGCACGGTGGCCTTCGCCGTGCCGTAGGTCGCCGTCGCGGTGCGCGGCGGGCGCCCCGGGCGCCGCACGCTCCGGCGGAAGGTGGCCCGCGCTGCGATCGTCCCGGCACCGGGGAGATCGAGGGTGACGCGGATCGCACCGTCGCGGCCGGCGATCGCCCGCGTGATCCGGAAGGCGTTCGCCGGGGGCGGCGTGGACGCCCCGGGCGCGGCGGGCGGCGGGGGTGCGGGGGCCGGGACCGCGGCCGGTCCCGGGGTGATGAGGACCCGCGCGACCCCGCCGGTGTCGGGCGCGGTGGCGACGTTCGTGACGCGCGGGCTGAGCGCGCCGCTCGAGCCGCCGCCGCCTCCGCCGCCGGAGCTGCTGCAGCCGCCGCCGCCCCCGCCGTAGATCCCGCCGCCACCCCCGCCGCCGAGGCTCGGGGTGCCGACCGTGCAGAACCCTCCGCCGCCCGCGCCGCCGCGGGCGAGGACGCCCGGCTGGCCGCCGTTGTCGCCTCCCGCGCCCCCCGCGGTGGCGGTCGCAGCCTTCCCGGCGTACTCGCTGTAGAACGCGCCGCCGTCCGCGTCGCCGTCCCCGCCGGCGGCCTTGACGCCGGTCGCGTCGGTCCCGCCGCCCCCGCCGGCGGCGACGAGCAGGCGGGTCGCGATCGACCCGGGGTCGATCGGCATCATGGTGCGCACGTCGCTCGCGCCGCCCCCGCCGCCACCGGAACTGGTCGAGTACGAGCCGCCCGTCCCGCCGCCGTTGAAGCCGCCCGTGCCGATGGCGCCCGCACCGCCCACGAGCACGTGGAGCGTCTCGCCCGGCGTGACGGCGACGTCGGCCCCGACGGCGGCGCCGCGCCCGCCGGCGCCGCCGCCGAACGATCCGGCGCCCCCGGGAGCGCCGATCGCGACGATCCGCAGCGACGTGACGCCCGCCGGAACCGTGTAGGTCTGCCCGGCGCCCGTGAAGCTGAACGTCACGGTCTCGCCCTGGGCGGCCGCCGGGACGCCGAACGCCGCGCCGACGAGCGCCACGGTGAGCGCCGCGGCGCCGGTCAGACGGGAGATCATGCCGCCAGCATCGCACCGGCCTCGGGCTCGGTGCAAGCGCCGCGCGGCCCCCTCAGCGCCGCTTGGGCGCGCACGTGCGGTAGGTGCGCCGCAGCGTGATCGTGCGCCCGTCGGCGGTGCGCGCGGTGATCCGCAGCGTGAAGCGCCCGCGCGGCAGGCCGCGGAGGCTCACGCTCGTGGTCGCGCGCGTCGCCGTGAGCCGCACGGCGCGGTGCCCGCGCAGCGTGATCCGCGCCGAGAGGAGCTTCACGCCCGGGGCGGGCCGCAGCCGCAGGCGGATGACCCGCCGGCTCAGGCAGCGCTTCGTCGAGGGCCCGACGACGCTCAGGCGCGGCTTCGCGGCGGCGGTGGGGGCCGGCGGTGCGGGCGGCGCCGGCGCGGGGACGGCCGCCGGCGGCGCCGGGACGCTCTGGCGGACCGGCTCGATAGCCCCGATGCCGGTGCCGGTCGTCGCGAGCGCGAAGTCCTGGTCGGTCGCGTCGGCGTTGCCGGGGACGCCGTTGCCGGGGAGGTTCGCGGCGCGCACGCGGACGGTCACCGGTCCCGTTCCGGCGGGAAGGACGACCGTCTCGACGTTGTCCTTGCGCTCCGGCGCGGCGTCCGGAACCGAGACGCCGTTCTGCAGCCCGTTGCCGCGGTAGAGGCGCCCGCCGGCCTCGACCTCGAGGTCGAGGTCGTTGACCCACGGCGCGCCGACGGTGAGGCCGGGCGCGTCGGTCCACGCGAGCGTGATCGCCAGCGGCGCGCCCGTGTCGGCGGGGGTGACGGTCCACGAGACGCTCTGCCCGGCCTCGGTGAGCAGGTCCTGCTGGTCGCGCAGCCAGCGCCCGCGCGGGTCGGCGCCGCGCAGCCGGGCCAGGCCGAAGCCCTGCCGGCCGCCGGGCCACAGGCCCGGGAGCGGCTGGGCGCCGCCGATGAGCATCGCCTTCAGCAGCGCCGGGGAGGGCGGAGCGCCGCCGCCGCGGACCAGCGCCTCGCGTGCGATCGCGGCCAGGCCGGCGACGACCGGGGCCGCGTGCGACGTTCCGCTGCTGGCGATCGTGAGCGGGTCGGTCTCGTCGCCGTCCTCGTCGCCGCAGATCGCGTCGCCGATCCAGTCCGGGGGCGAGAGCTGCGAGCGGGCGCCCATCACGTGCGTCCCGGGGGCGACGAGGTCGGGCTTGCGGCGCCCGTCGGCGGTCGGGCCGCCGAGCGACCACGAGGGGATCTGCTGGGGGTCGTCGGCCTCCGTGTTCGGCGTGCCGCAGCCGTCGGCGCCGGTCGGGTTGCCGATCGAGGTCGGGTAGGGGCGCACGCTCTCGCTCGCGCCGACGGTGATGACGTTCTTCGCCGTCGCGGGGGAGAGCAGCGCCGTGACGCCCGGCGTCTGGTTGCCGGCGGCGACGACGTAGGGGAGCTCCTGGTTGCCGGGCAGGTCGGGCCGCGCGTCGCGCACGAGCCGGTCGAACTCCTGGGCGAGGCTGTCGTACTCGCCGCCGGACGGCGCCCCCCACGAGGCGTTGGCGATCCGCGCCCCGCCGA
>JALOLQ010000310.1 GCA_025455895.1 Solirubrobacteraceae bacterium | reverse complement strand
AATTTCTGATGAGCTCATAGTACTAGCGGCATACAAAAAATGGGAATTGGAATGCCCGAAGCATCTGATCGGTGAAGGAGGTAAGGCAGGTGTCAGACGCGGGAGACAGCGTCAGCACTCGGTAGCCGCTGCCCTGTCGGCTTTCCACGTAGCCGTCCTGCACGAGCATGTCGAGCGCGCGCCGGATCGTGACGCGGCTCACCCCGAACTGGGAGGACAGCTCGCCTTCCGTCGGCATTCGGGCGCCGACCGGATAGCGGCCCGTCTTCAGGCGCTCGAGGATCGTGCGGTAGGCCATTTCGTATTTCGGGAGGTCGGTTGCCGTGGTCATGCCGGTACCTTCATGCGACCCAGACGCTCCTGGTCCGGGAGTGGAGCTCGATTGCCGCGCGGCCCATCTCGCGGCCGTATCCGCTGGCCCGCACGCCACCGAAGGGCGAGGCCGCGTCCGTGTCGCCCCGGCAGTCGATCCGCACGGTGCCGGCCTGCAGCCGTTCGGGAATCCCGCGGGCGCAGGTCAGGCGGTCCGGCATGTTGGCGGGAATGACCGCGTCTTCCGTCTTGTCCGGCCAGCCGGCAAGGCCGCGCATGTGGCGCGCCGAGAGGGCCACGCCGACGTCGCGCGCCTTGGTGAAGGGCTTGCCGGTGTCGATCGCGTCGAGCTGCGCGAGGCTGTCGCCGCGCGCCGCGACCGTGGCTACGGACGTCTCGTCGGAGGGATCCGTCACCGGCAGCGCGTCGGCGGCGTCGACCTCCCGCTCGCCGGGTCGTGCGCCCTGCCGGCGGGCGAGGACAGCCTGCACCTCGGGGAGCCGGGGGATCACGGGCGGTCTCCCTTCCGGGCGGCCTCGAGGGCGCGCAGGCTGCGGCGGTTGATCTTGCCCGAGGACGTCATCTCGAAGTCGGCGACGAACTCGACCTCGCGCGGGGCCTTGTAGGCGGCGAGGCGCGTCCGGACATGCGCGACGAGGTCCTCCTTCAGCCTGCTGTCGCCTGCCACGGTGTCGCGCAGGCGCACGAAGGCCTTCACGATCTGCCCGCGATCGGGGTCCGGCTTCCCGATCACCGCGCATTCGGCCACGGCGGGATGCGCGAGGAGGCAGTCCTCGATCTCGGCCGGTCCGATGCGGAACCCGCTCGACTTGATGAGGTCGTCCGACCGGCCCTTGTACCAGAAGTACCCGTCGGCATCCCGGACGGCGAGGTCGTGCGTCCTGAGCCACGGGCCGAGGCGCATCTCGGCCTCCTTGCCGGGGTTGTTGAGGTAGCCGAGGAAGCGCGTGGGCGAGGTGGCGGGGGTGACGATCTCGCCCGGCTCGCCATCCGGGACCGGCGCGCCGTCGGCGTCGACGAGCGCGACCTCGTGCCCGGGATAGGCGCGGCCCATCGAGCCGGGCCGGCGCGGGTAGAGCGCTGCGCAGTTGCCGATGAGATGGTTCACCTCGGTCATGCCGTAGAACTCGTTGCAGGTCACGCCGAGCCGCCGCTCGGCCCAGTCGAGCGTCTCGGCGGCGAGCGCCTCGCCCCCCGTGCAGATCACGCGGAGCGCGAGGTCATGGCGCGACCGCGGGTCCGGCTCCTGCGCGAGCCGCTTGATCGCCGTGGGCGCGAGGAAGGTGTGGGTCACGCGGTGCCGCGCCATGAAGGCGTAGGCCTGCGCGGCGCTGAACCGGTCGAGCGACGTCGCCACCGGGCGCCCCGCCATCCAGGCCGGGAAGAGCATGTCGAGGAGCCCCCCGACCCAGGCCCAGTCCGACGGCGACCAGAAGACCGCGTCCTCGTCGGCCATCGAGAGGTTGAAGAAGAGCGCGATCGAGGGCGTGTAGGCGGCCAGGACCCGGTTGCCGTGAAGGATGCCCTTGGGCTTGCCGGTGGAGCCCGAGGTGTACATGAGGAGCGCCGGGTCGTCGGCCCCGGTGAAGTCCGGGACGAAGCCGTCGGCCGGCGTCGCGACGGCCGCGGCGAGGTCCCGGGCGCCGTCCACCGGGTCGCGCATGAAGACGTGGGTGAGATGCGGGAAGAGGCCGGCGTCGAGCGCGGTCCACGCCGCCCGGTCGGTCAGGAGGACCCGGGCGCGGCAGTCGCCCAGCGCATGGGCAAGGGTGTCGGGGCCGTAGAGCTGCGAGAGCGTCACCGCGACCGCGCCGATCTTGCTGACCGCCATGTGCGCGACGGCCGTGTCCGGGTGCTGCCCGAGGTGGAGGCCCACGAGGTCGCCGCGGCCGAAGCCCTCGGCGCGCAGGGCCGCGGCGAGGCCGGTCGCGGCGCGATCGACCTCGGCGAAGGTCTGGCGCGAGACGGTGCCGTCCGGCGCCTCGAAGATCAGCGCGGTGCGGTCCCGGTCCCCGGGCCCGAGGTGCCGGCCGAGCGTCATGGCGTGGATGTTGGCGTCGGGCGGCCACGCGATCCGGAGACCGCTGCCCTCGCGCCCAAGGTTCAGCGCGGCGAGCCTCTCATCGGACCACGTGTCGAGCGGGCTCATGGCGAGGGCTCCGCCGTCACGACGAGCGCGGCCGCGTCGCTTGCCGCGATGCGCACGCGTGTTGCCCCGCCGACCGTCTCGAGCCGGGCGACGGAGAGGGTGTCGGCGCCGTCGAAGCGGACGAGCGCCGCGTCCCCGTCCGTTCCCGTGGTGCGCCAGAGCACCGTGGCGGTCCCCGCAAGCCTGCGCATCTCGGCTGCGGCCGCGCCGCAGCGGCATCGCGGTTCGGGCGGAAGTGCGGTGCGCCCGCAGGCGGTGCACCGGCCCGCGATCGCCTCGCCCCGCCGGAGACCGTCGAGATAGGGCGCAAGGAAGCCTTCCCCCGCGGTGACGTCGAGGGAGAGCGAGACCCTCATGTGGCGTCGGCCTGCATGAGGATCGTGACCGCCGCGTTCGAGGCGACGCCGCCGTGCGTGTCTGCGACGGCACAGGCGGGCGGCGCCGGAAGCTGCGCGCCGGAATGGTAGCGCCCTTCGAGCAGCTGCGCGCAGGTGGCGACCTGCGCGACTCCCGTGGCGCCGGGCGCGGC
>JALOLQ010000309.1 GCA_025455895.1 Solirubrobacteraceae bacterium | reverse complement strand
CGAAGATCGCCACCCGGCGACCGCGTGTCTCCCGGGGTTCGGTGACCCCCGCCGGAGGACCGAGCCCCCGATCGGATGCAGGGACGCACATCCCGGGGTCCGGTACCCGTTCAGCCGCCACCGAACCCCCGCAGCGACACGATCACCGCTCGCGACGCCGCCGCCGCGGCCGTCCTCACGCCTGGCCGGCGACCGCGCTGTAGTAGCGCACGGCGAGGCCGGTGACGAGCGTCTGGAACGCCGTCTCGGCGCTCACGCCCTCGGCGGCCGCCCAGGCGGCGAGCCCGTCGCGCTCGATCGCCTCGCTCTGGCCGAGCACGTCGTCGACGAACTCGGGGTGGCGGTCGCAGAACGAGGCGCCGATCGAGTAGAGGCTGGACTCGGTGAGCGAGGCGAGGAAGTCGTCGTCGCGGGACACGGCTGCGTCCACCCTACCCGT
The DNA here is from genome assembly GCA_025455895.1 of Solirubrobacteraceae bacterium. Classification (GTDB taxonomy): domain Bacteria; phylum Actinomycetota; class Thermoleophilia; order Solirubrobacterales; family Solirubrobacteraceae; genus F1-60-MAGs163. The sequence continues at coordinate 2,848 of JALOLQ010000309.1, read as the reverse complement.
GTGCGAGGCTGGCGCCATGGCCCGCGTGGACGAGATGATCGCCTTCCTCGACGAGCTCCTGGCGCCCGGCGCCTTCAGCGACTACGGGCCGAACGGGCTCCAGGTCCCCGGCCCCGCCGAGGCCGCCACGGTCGTCACCGGCGTCTCGGCCGGGGCCGAGCTCTTCACCCGCGCCGCCGAGCACGACGCGGGGCTCGTGCTCGTGCACCACGGCCTGTTCTGGAAGGGCGCGCCGCTCGCGCTCGACGCCCCCGCCAAGCGCCGCCTGCAGCTGCTCTTCGAGCACGACATGGCGCTCGCCGCCTACCACCTGCCGCTCGACGGCCACCCCGAGCACGGCAACAACGCGCTGCTCGCCCGCGCGCTCGGCTGCGAGAGCTGGGAGCCGTTCGCCCACGAGGCCGGGGCGGCGATCGGCGTCGCCGCGCACTTCGGCGCCGCGGGCGTCCCGCGCGAGACCCTGATCGAGCGCACGCGCGAGGCCACCGGCGGGCGCGAGCCGCTGTGCTTCCCCGCCGGGCCCGACCCGGTGCGCACGATCGGGATCGTCAGCGGCGGCGGGGCGCCGTTCCTCGGCGCCGCGATCGCCGCCGGGCTCGACGCGTTCCTCACCGGGGAGCCCGCCGAGCGCGTGATGCTCCAGGCCCGGGAGGCCGGGATCACGTTCCTCGCGGGCGGCCACTACGCCACCGAGACGCTCGGCGTGCGCCGCCTCGGCGACCTGCTCGGCGAGCGCTTCGGCGTGCGCCACGTGTTCGTCGACGTCCCGAACCCGATCTGATCGGCGGGCCATGCGCCCGAAACCCGTGCAATGGGCGCAGTTTGCGACCTTCGGCACTTGTGTGCCGTCCGCGCGCGGGAGTACGTTTCACACCACGTCAACATCTTGACGATCCTCGACCAGGAGGGATGCTCCGATGGCGAATCACCTGACGCCGACCGAACTGGCCCGCGAGTCCGGTCTCGAGCGGCGCGAAGTGATCACGAAGTGCATGGAGCTCGGCGTGCCCATCTTCCAGGGGCGCATCGACAAGACGCTGTTCATGGCGAGCATGGCCGCCGGCCCGGTCTCGCCCGCACCGCGTCCGTCATAGACGACACCGCATCCGTCGCGGCTCCGGCCGCGAGCGAGGGCGCGCCCACCGCGGCGCGCCTTTTCGCGTCCAGCAGGGGTTTCCCCGGGGCCACCGGGCGGGATAGGATCGCCGCTCCCCTGCTGACCCCCCTGACGAGGAGTACGTGATGGAGGCCGGAACCACCCCGACGACCGGGTCGAAGACGATCGCCGACCTGCTGACGCTCGCCGCCGAGCGCTACGCGGACAAGCCGATGGTCCGCCACAAGGCGGGCGACGAGTGGAAGGACGTCTCGTTCGCCGAGGCCGGCGAGATCTCCTCGGAGATCGCGCGCGGGCTGCTCGGCCTCGGGCTCGAGAAGGGCGAGCGCGTCTCGCTGCTCTCCGACACCCGCCCCGAGTGGACCTACAGCTCGCTGGCGATCTCCGCCGCCGGCGGCGTCGTCGTGCCGATCTACCCGACGAACTCCCCGGAGGAGTGCGAGTGGGTCGCCGGCAACTCCGAGTCGGTCGGCATCGTCTGCTCCGACGCGAGCCAGATCGCCAAGATCCGCCAGGTCCGGGCCAACCTGCCGAACCTCAAGTGGATCGTCGTCATCGACGCCGCCGGGGAGATCGGCGACGCGATCACGCTCGACGACCTTCGCGCGCAGGGGCGCGAGCGGGACGTCGCCGAGCTCGAGGCGCGCCGCGACTCCGTCGGCCCGGACGACGCCTACACCTTCATCTACACCTCGGGCACCACCGGCCCGCCGAAGGGCTGCGTGCTGCTGCACCGCAACTACCGCTCGGTGCTCGACATGATCAACGAGCGCGGGCTGCTCGGCGCCGAGGGCGACGTCATCTACCTCTTCCTCCCGCTCGCCCACGCGTTCGCGCTGCTGATCCAGCTCGGCGCGGTGGACACCGGGACGACCGTCGCCTACTTCGGCGGCGACCCGAAGCAGATCATCCCCGAGGTCATGCAGGTCAAGCCGACCTTCCTGCCCTCGGTGCCGCGGATCTTCGAGAAGCTCTTCACGATGGCCCAGGGCCAGATCCCCGCTCCGGTGATCGCGGCGATCAGCGACGTCGGCGGGAAGATCCGCGACCTCGAGGTCGCCGGCGAGCCGGTTCCGGCGGAGCTCGAGCAGCAGTGGACCGCGCCGCTGCCCGGCGACGAGCAGGGCCGCTCGCTCGCCTCGATCGCCCAGTTCGTCCAGGGCCTCTTCGGCGGGCGCCTGCGCGAGGCGGTCACCGGCGCGGCGCCGATCGCGCCCGAGATCCTGCGCTTCTTCTGGGGCGCCGGCGTGCCGGTGATGGAGGGCTACGGCATGACCGAGACGGCCACCGTCTCGACGACCTCCACCCCCGAGCACCACGATCGCCGAGGACGGCGAGATCCTCATCAAGGGCGCGAACATCTTCAACGGCTACTACAAGAACGACGACGCCTCGTTCGGCGCGATCGTCGACGGCTGGCTGCACACCGGCGACGTCGGCCAGGTCGACGAGGACGGCTTCGTCTTCATCACCGGCCGCAAGAAGGACATCATCATCACCGCCGGCGGCAAGAACCTCACGCCGGCGAACCTCGAGAACGACATGAAGCAGAGCCGCTGGGTCAGCCAGGCCGTCATGCACGGCGACCGGCGCCCGTTCCCGGTGATGCTCATCACGCTCGACGAGGAGGAGATCGTCCCCTGGGCCCAGCAGAACGGGATCGAGGACGTCTCGATGTCCGCGCTGGCCCAGAACGAGCAGGTGCACGCGCTGATCCAGGGCGTGCTCGAC
>JALOLQ010000308.1 GCA_025455895.1 Solirubrobacteraceae bacterium | reverse complement strand
CCGAGCAGGCGACAGACCCGCATGGCAGAGAGGCCCGATCCGGTGCAGACCCGGCCCACGTCGGAACGGCGGCGGGGGAGGGTAAGCGTTTGGCTCTTCGCCCTCAACGCGGTGTTCTTCCTTCTGCTCGTCTACGGCGTCCTCGCGGTCTCGGGCCGGGCGCTGCCCCTGCCGGGCTGGGTCGCCGACCGTGCCGCCGCGCGGCTGGGCGAGGCGGTGGCGCCTGCGTCGGTCGGCATCGGCGAGGTCGAGCTCCTGGTCGGGCCGGACGGCGTGCCCGCGGTGGTCCTGCGCGACGTGACGCTGCGCGACGGCGGCGGCGCCGAGGTGGTCCGCCTGAACGACCTGCGCGCGCGCCTGTCGCCCGCGGCACTCGTCGCGGGCCAGGCCGCGCCCGAGACCATCCGCCTGTCGGGCGCGCAGGTCACCATGCGGCGGGCGGTGGACGGCCGCTTCGCGCTCTCCTTCGGGTCGGGCGACCGGCCCGCGCGCTCGGTCAGCGACGTCCTCGCCCAGATCGAGGGGGCGCTCGCGACCGGCCCCCTGTCCGGCATCGAGGCGGTCGAGGCGCGCGACCTGACCATCACGCTCGAGGACGCGCGCTCGGGGCGCATCTGGCAGGCGCCGAACGCCGCGCTGATGCTCACGCGGCGCGACGGCTCGGTGGCCATCACCGTCTCCTCCGAACTCTTCAATGGCACCGAGGACCTCGCCCGCGTGCAGATGTCCTTCCGCGCCGAGCCGGACGGAGGCGCCAGCATCGGCGCCGAGGTCGAGGGGATGCCCGCCGCCGACGTGGCGCTGCAATCGCCCGCACTCAGCTTCCTCGGCCTTCTCGATGCGCCGATCGACGGCTCGCTGCGGGCCACCTTCCTCGCGGACGGTCGGCTCGAGGACTTCGCCGCCTCGCTCGAAATCCGCGAGGGCGCGATCCAGCCCGCGCCGAACGCCGTCGTCGCCGTCTCGGACGGGCGCGCCTCGCTGACCTACGACCCCGTGGCCCGGCGCATCGCCTTCGGCGAGATCAGCCTCGTGGCGGAAGGCATCGACCTTGCCGGATCTGGCCACGCCTACCTGCGCGACCTCGAGAATGGCTGGCCGCAGCGGCTGATCGGGCAGTTCCGGCTCGACCGTGCATGGATCGCCCGCGACGACCTCCTGGCCGACCCCGTGCAGTTCGACGGCGGCGCGGCCGACGTGAACCTGCGCCTCGACCCCTTCGAGGTCGACATCGGCCAGCTCGTCCTGACGCAAGGCACCGGCCCCGACCGGCGCGACCTGCGCGCGCGCGGCCGCGTTTCGGTCACGACCGAGGGCTGGCGCGCCGCGATCGACGCCTCGGCCGAACGCCTCGCCCCGGACGAGGTGCTGGCGCTATGGCCGGTGGCGGCCATCCCGAACACCCGCCGCTGGATCGTCGAGAACGTTCGGGGCGGCGAGGCCACCGGCATCGTCGGCGCGCTCCGGATCGAGCCCGGCCAGCGTCCCCGCGCCTCGGTCAGCTACGCCTTCGAGGACGCCGAGGTGCGGTTCCTGAGATTCTTCCCGCTCATCACCGGCGGCAAGGGACGCGCCACGCTCGAGAACGACGCCTACACGATGGTGCTGAACGACGGCATCGTGTCGGCCCCCAGCGGGACGATCCAGCTCGGCGGGTCGGTCTTCCGCATCGGCGACCTGACGCAGCGCCCGCAGCGCGCCGAGATCGAGCTGCGGACGAGCGGCCCGGTTCGCGCGGCACTTGAACTTCTGAACAACAAGCCCTTCGAGGTGCTGGACAAATCCGGATTCGACCCGGCGCTGGTCGAGGCCGAGGGCACGGCGGTCTCGCAGATCGCCTTCGACCTCGTGAAGCAGGTGCCGAAGGAAAGCGTCGACTTCGAGACGACCGGCACGCTCACCGGTGTCACGCTCTCGGGCCTGCGCGGCGCGCCCTCGCCGATGGAGGCCGAGAGCCTCGCCCTCTCCGTGAACCGCGAACGGCTTGAGGTCGAGGGCGCGCTGTCGGTCGCGGGCATCCCCGTCGAGGGGCGCTGGACCCAGCGCCTCGGCCCCGAGGCCGCGGGCGCGAGCCGGGTCGAGGCGAGGCTGCCGGTCTCGGCCGACAGCCTTGCGGCGCTGAACATCCGGATCGAGGGGCTTCGCCTCGACGGCGCGGCCGAGGGGCAGCTTGCGCTCGACCTCCGGCGCGGGGCGCCGCCCGACTTCGCGCTGACCTCGGACCTCGGGGGCCTCGCCCTGTCGATGCCGGGCATCGGCTGGTCGAAGTCCGCGGGCGCCGCGGGCACGCTCGAGGTCGCGGGCGCGCTCGGCCCCGCGCCGCGCGTCGACCGGCTGCGCGTCGAGGCGCCGGGCCTCAGCGCGGAAGGAACCGTCGATCTGGCCGAGGGCGGCGCCTTCCGCGAGGCCGACTTCAGCCGCGTGCGCCTGGGCGAGTGGCTCGACGCGCCGGTGCTGATCCGGCCGGGCCGGGGCGGGACCGAGATCGCGGTGCTGGGCGGCCGCGTCGACCTCCGCAACCGGCCCGAGGGCGCCGGCGGCGACCGGCGCGGGACGCTCTCGCTCGGGCTCGAGGAACTCGTCATCTCGGACGCGATCTCGCTCCGCCCCTTCACCGCGCTCCTGCCGCCCGACGGGTCGGGGCGCTTCGACGCCCGCGTGAACGGCCGAACGGCGGTCTGGGGGAGCCTCGTCCCGCAGGCGAACGGCATGGCGATCCGCGCGGCCTCCGAGGACGGCGGCGGCGCGCTCAGCGACGCGCGCATCCTGCCGGGCGCCACGGGCGGGGACCTCGACCTCTCGCTCGTCCCCGACGGCGACGGCGCGCTGCGCGGCACGCTGAAGCTCGAAGGCACCGTCCTGCGCGACGTTCCCACCGCCGCCATGCTCCTCGATTCCATCAGCGTCGTCGGCCTGATCGAGGACATGGAGGTGCAGGGCATCCACTTCGACACGCTCGACGCCAACTTCCGCATCGGGAACGGCCTTCTGCGCATCTACGACGCGGCCGCCTACGGCGGGTCGCTTGGCATC
>JALOLQ010000307.1 GCA_025455895.1 Solirubrobacteraceae bacterium | reverse complement strand
GGTGCTCCTCGAGCCACGCCTCGAGCTCGGCCGCCGAGCCGAACGCGAGCTCGGGGCGCCCGTCGCTCATCGGCCCGCCGCCCGGCGTGCGCGCCGCTCCGCCCGGGCGGCCCGCATCCGCGCCCACGGTCCCGGGCGCCCCGAGCGCCGCCAGCGCGCCGGCGGCGGCGGGACGGTGGTGCGCACGAGCGCGACCCACTCGTCCAGCGGGAGGTCGCCCGCGATGAGGCGCGCGAGGCCGCCGGTGACGGGCGCCTCGACGCCGGCGCGCTCGAGCGCCCGCGCGAGCAGCGGGACGAGGTCGAGCGACTCGACCGCCTGCCCGATCCGCTCCGGGATGTCGCCGGCCGGGACGCCGGCGGCGAGCAGTTCGCCGGCGCGCCGGTTGCGCGAGCCGGCGGCGAGCGCGGTGGCGACGAGGTCGCCCGTGCCGGCCAGCCCGATCATCGACTCGGGCCGCGCCCCCTGGGCCTCGGCGTAGCGCCAGACCTCGGCGAAGATGTGGCCGGCCGCGGCGCCCGCGGCGTTCAGGCCCTGGCCCTCGGTCGCGCCGCTCGCCAGCGCCGCGGCGTTCTTCGCCGCGCCGGCCAGCTCGACCCCGATCGGATCGTTGGACTCCTCGCAGACGACGCCGGCGCGGATGAACGTCCGCGCGATCGCCGCGGCGAGCTCGGCGCTCTCCGAGGCGGCCACCAGCCCGGCGCCGGCGTCGACCATCTCGAGTGCGTGCGCGGGCCCGCCGACGACCGCCACCCGCTGGGGCCCGAACAGCTCGCGCAGCAGCGACGAGGGTGCGCGCCCGAGCGGCGGCACGAGGCCCTTGGCGAGCGAGATCACCGCCGCGCGGTCGCTGAGCCCGCGCGCGGGCAGCCCGGCGATCACCTCGTCGAGCCCGCGCGAGGGGACCCCGAGGAAGACGAGGTCGTAGCGCGCGAGGCCCGCCTCGGCGGGCTCCACCTTCAGCTCCGGCGGGAAGGCGACGCCGGGCAGGTAGGCGGCGTTCTCGCGCGCCGCCTGGAGCAGATCCGCCTGCTCGGCCGTGCGGGTCTGGAGCGTCGTGCGCCGCCCGCCGCGCGCGAGCAGCACGGCGACGGCGGTGCCGAACGAGCCCGCGCCCACGACGACCGCGCGCCGGGGCGTGGCGCGGGAGAACGGAGGGCGGGGGCGCTCGGGCATCGCGCTGGGAACTACCCGGCCGGCGGCCGGCGGTTTCGGGCGTCGCTCACCGGCCGAGCGCCTCGAGCGTCGCGCGCGCGGCGTTGTGGCCCGGGACGCCGCTGACGCCGCCGCCGCGGCGCGCGCCCGCGCCGCAGAGCCGGACGTTGGGCAGGTCGGTCTCCGTTCCCCAGGTCCCGGCCCGGGCCTCGTCCTCGGCGAACGGCCACTGCAGGTCGCGGTGGAAGATGTTCCCGCCGGGCAGGTCGAGCTCGTCTTGGAGCTCGAGGGGGGTCTTCGCCTCCACGCAGGGCGTCCCGTCGGGGGCGCGCAGCAGGCAGTCCTCGATCGGCTCGGCGAGGACGGCGTCGAGCGAGGCGAGCGTGCGGCGCAGCGCCTCGGCCTTCGCCGCGTCGTGGTCCGCGCGGAACAGCCGGGCGGGGAGGTGGAAGGCGAAGCACGTCAGCGTCTGCACGCCCTGCTCGCGCAGCGCCGGCGCGACGATCGACGGGTCGCTGAGCGAGTGGCAGTAGACCTCGCACGGGACGACGTCCGGGATCCGCCCCGCGCTCGCCTGCTCGTGCGCGGCGGCGAACTGCGAGGCGCGCTCGTTCGCGTGGAACGTGCCGGCGAACGCCTCGTCCGGAGTGACGTCCGCGTCGCGCAGCCGCGGCAGCCGCGAGAGCACCATGTTGACCTTGAGCTGTGCGCCCTCGGGGCCCGCGGCATCGCCGGACCGGCCGAGCAGGCGGTCGAGCACCGCCGGCGCGGCGCCGCAGAGCAGCTGGTCCGCCTCGTGGACGGCGCCGTCGGCGCACGTCACGCGCACGCGGGCGTCGTCGCTGTCGATCGCCGTCACCTCGGCGCCGGTGTGCAGCTCGGCCCCCGCGGCGCGCGCCGCCCGCTCGAGCGCCGAGCTCAGCGCCCCCATCCCGCCGACCGGGACGTCCCAGTCGCCCGTCCCGCCGCCGATCACGTGGTAGAGGAAGCAGCGGTTCTGGCGCAGGTCGGCGTCGTGCGCGCCGGCGAACGTGCCGACCAGGCCGTCGGTGAGCACGATGCCGCGCAGGACGTCGTCGGGGAACGCGGCCTCGAGCGCCTCGCCGAGCGGGCGCTCGATCAGCGCCGTCCAGAGCGCGTCGTCGCCGACGCGCTCGCGCAGCGCGGCCCGCGTGGGCAGCGGCTCGAGCAGCGTCGGCTCGATCGCGGCGGCCAGGCGGGCGGTTCCCGCGTGGAACGCGCTCCAGCGCTCGTGCGCCCGCGGGTCGCCGGTCAGCGCGGTCATCGAGGCGGCCGTCCGCGCCGGGTCGCCGGCGTCCACGAGCAGCCCGCCGTCACCGGCGGGCGTGTAGGAGGAGATCCGCCGCCGGCGCAGCTCGACGTCGATCCCCAGCTCGCGCATGAGCCGCCGCGGGAACAGCGAGACGAGGTAGGCGTAGCGCGAGAGCCGCACGTCGACGCCGGGGAACGGCGCCTCCGAGGCGGTTGCGCCACCGAGCGTCGCCCGCCGTTCGAGCAGCGTCACGCGCACGCCGGCGCGCGCGAGCAGCGTCGCGGCGACGAGGCCGTTGTGGCCGCCGCCGACGATCACGGCGGACGGCTGCGCGCGGGCGGCGGGCATGGGCTCAGGCTATTCGGGTTTCACAGCACGCCGGAGGCCGCGAGGTCCGCGGCGGCGTCCTCGAGCGCGGCGAGCGTGCCGGCCTCGCGCACGGTCTGCAGGTCGACGATCCGCTTGCCGAACGCGTCGAGGTCGTCGTGGCCGACGATCGCGTGGCAGGGCACGCCGGACTGGCGCGCGTCGGTCGCCAGCTCGCCGGCGATCTTGCCCTCGAGCGTCGTCGCGTCGAGCCGGCCCTCGCCGACGATCACCGCGCGCGCGGCG
>JALOLQ010000306.1 GCA_025455895.1 Solirubrobacteraceae bacterium | reverse complement strand
TCGGGATCGCCATCAGCGTCGTCGTCGGGCTGATCTGGGCGGTCCGCCACCTGCGCGTGCCCGAGAACCGCGCGGCGCTCGAGGACCGGGTCGACCGCGCGCTCGACCGCCCCGTGCTGCGCGTCCTGCGACCGGTCGTGCGCTGGGCGCGCGGGCCGGCGCGCTTCTTCCTCGCCCGGCTCACGCCCGGCCAGCTCGGGCTCGAGCTCACGACGCTGCTGGCGATCGGGGCCGTCGGCTCGTTCGGCTACTTCGGCTTCTGGATCCAGATCCAGGACCGGGGCTCGGGGGCGCTCGACGAGCGCGTGCTCGGCTGGGCGGTCGACCTCGAGCACCCGACCGCCACGAGCATCGCCGAGATCGTCACCGTGCTCGGCGCGCCGTGGCTCATGGAGGCGCTGTGCGCGATCGCGGTGGTGGCGCTGCTCGTGCGCCGGCGCGTGCTCGAGGCGGTCATCGTGGGCGCCGGGATGGCGCTCACCGTGGTCGCCGTCCAGGTGGCCAAGCACACCGTGGACCGCCCGCGCCCGGCCGAGGCGCTCGTCGATGCCGCCGGGTCCTCCTACCCGTCCGGCCACGCCGCCTACGCCATGGCCTGGATCGTCCTGGCGATCGTCGCGGTGCGGGTCGTGCCCTGGCTGCGCGGGCGCTGGTGGATCGTCGTCGTGGCGATCGTCGTCGCCGCGCTCGTGGGGGTGACGCGGATCTACCTGCGCGTCCACTACCTCGCCGACGTCCTCGGCGGAGAGGGCGCGGCGGCGATGTGCTTCTCGCTGGTGGCGATCCTGGCGCTCGTCGTCGCGTTCGTGCGCCAGAATGGGGCGCGCGAATGAGCAACGAGTCGATCATCGTCCTCATCGCCGCGTGCAGCGCGGTCTTCGGCCTGGCGGCCTGGGTCGGGCTGCTGGCGGTCCCCGCCTGGCAGTCGTACTCGCGCGTCTGGGAGCGCGTCGCGGCGGTCTTCCTCACGCTGTACACGGTCGTCGCCTTCGCGCTCGCGGGCGTGCTGCTCGGCGCGCTCGTGATCTGGCTCTGGGCGTCCTGAGCGCCGGGCCCGGCGGGCGGGCCTACAATCCCGGGCAGATGACCACGCCCGCGCAGGAGGGCGCGCGGGCCGGGCTGGATCTCGGGGCGCTCGACGCCATCACCGACGCCGTCGAGTCCGGCGCCGGTCTCCCCGAGGTGATCCGCGCCGCGGCCCGGGCCCTCGAGGCGAGCCTCGTGCTCAGCGACCACGCCGGCCATGTGCTGGCGGTGGCGGCGCGCTCGACCTCGGACGAGCAGGCGATGCTCGCCGGCCGCGAGGGCGTGGAGGCCCACGAGCTGCGGGTCGCGGACGTGCCGGTGGGAACGCTGCGCGTGCGCGAGCGCGGCGAGGCCGACCCGGTCCTGCTGCGGCTCGTCCTGACCCTCGTCGCCTCGGAGGTCGAGCGCCTGCGGGCGCCCGAGCGCGCCTCGGCCGAGGCCGCCGAGGCCTTCCTGCGCGCGCTGCTCGGCCGCGAGCTGCTCGAGGCCGGCGTCGTGCTCGCGCGTGCCGAGGAGCTCGGCCTCGACCTCGCCGACGGCGCGAGCGTGCTCGTCGTCCGCGCGCACGCCCTGGTGGCGGCCGACGAGGGACGCCGCGCGCGCGTCCTCGCCCTGGTCGAACGCGCCGCGCGGGCGGCCGTGCCGGGGGCGATCGCCGCGCTCACCGACCGCCACGAGCTGCCCGGCGACGAGGTCGTCACGCTGCTCCCGGGAGGCTCGGCCGAGGTCGCCGAGCGGGCCGCGGACGGCGTGCGCCGCGAGCTCCAGGCCGGGCTCAGCGGGCACACCTTCACGATCGGCCGCAGCCGGCCCTGCGCCGACGCGGGCGAGCTGCACCGCGCGGCCAACGAGGCGCTGCTCGCGGCGAACGTCGCCGAAGGGGACCCGGAGCGGCCCGTGCTCGCCTTCGAGGAGACCGGCGCCTACCGGCTGCTGCTCTCGGCGATGGCCGAGGACCCCGCCGAGCTCCAGCGCTTCTATGCGGAGACCGTCGAGCCGCTGGTCGCCTACGACGAGCAGTACGAGACCGATCTGGTGACCACCGTCACGGCGTTCCTCGAGGCGGACGGCAACATCGCCGGGACCGCCCAGCGCCTCTTCACCCACCGCCACACGATCCGCTACCGCCTCGAGCGCGTGCGTGAGCTCTCCGGGCTGGACGTCGGCTCGACCGACGGGCGCGAGAAGCTGAGCCTCGGGCTCAAGGCGATGCGGGTCCTGGGCATCGCCCATCGCGGCGGCCCGGCCACCGAGGCGGGCGCCGGCGCGGGCCGCGTGCCGCCGCGCGCGCGCTGAACGGGACCATCGGCGCGCCCGGCGGGCGCCTGGAGCCCGCGGCGCCCGGCGTGGACGGATGTTCGACTCAAGCCCGGAGCCGTGGCTGCCGATCGCGCGAATATGCCGCCACGTCGTTCCCCCCGTGAACCCGACCCCGAACCCGACCGCCGTCGCGCCCGCGCCGCGACCGCCCTCGGCGTCCTGACCGGCTGTGCGCTCGTGTGGGGCAGCCTCGCCGCGCTCAACCACTGGGTGCTCGGCTTCCGGGGGTGGCCGGAGCCCGACGAGCCCGGCATCCAGCGCCTCGTGGTCGCCGACGCCACGCCGGCCGCGGCACCGGCCACGGGCCGCCCCGAGGCACGGCTGACGGTGGACCGGACCGGCGGCGTGCCGGCGACGTTCCCCGCCGCCGGACCGGCGGCGGGCGAGCCCGATGCCGCGCCCGTGGAGCCGCGGCCGGGAACGGGCGCGGAGGGCGGCCTGCCCGTCGGCGGCCAGGGTGGCGTGCTCGCCCCCGAGCGCGGCCCCAGCGCGGGCGGCGACCCGGACGGTGACGGCGTGCCCACCGGCGTCGAGCGGGTGCGCGGGACGAATCCCGCCAGCGCCGACACCGACAACGACGGCCAGCCCGACGCGTGGGAGGTGCGCAACGGCCTCGATCCGCGCGACTTCCGCGACGGCGCGGCCGACAGCGACGGCGACGGCGTCCCCAACCGCTCCGAGTTCCGCCTCGGCGACGACCCC
>JALOLQ010000305.1 GCA_025455895.1 Solirubrobacteraceae bacterium | reverse complement strand
CGCTTCAGCGTCTCGGTCAGCGGGTTCCAGTCCGAGCACGAATCGGTCACGTTCACCCGCGCGCTGACCGTGTCGAGGATCCGGTCGTAGTCCGCGCCCGCGAGGCCCTCGAGGCCGTGCTCGCGCTCCCACTCCTCGCGCACCCACGGGTAGGTGCGCAGGCAGTTCGTCCAGTTCACCGTCGTGCCGCCGCCGAGGTTCGCCCCGGTCATCAGCGAGATCTGCCCGTCGGCGGTCGCGGCCAGCCCGCCGGCGCGGTAGAGGTGCTCGTAGGCCCAGAGCTCGAGCTGGTTGAAGTCCGCCTCGTTGTAGTAGCCGCCGGCCTCGAGCACGACGACGTCCTTGCCCTGCCCGGCGAGGTGCCCGGCGATCACGCCGCCGCCGGCGCCCGAGCCGACCACCACGACGTCGCAGGTGAGCTCGAGCGCGTCCGCCTGCGGCCGGGTCAGCGGGATCGTCTTCGGCGCCGCCTCCGGCGAGGGCGGAACCGCCCGCGGGCCGGGGTAGCCGATCGCCTCCCAGTTCGGGTTGCGGCCGGTCTGCGGATCGGGCAGCGCGTAGAAGAGCAGGTGCGTGAGCCCCTTGAGCGGGGCGAGCCCGGCGAGCGCCTGCGGGTCGTCCATGAAGGCCGCGACGATCTGCTCGCGCGCCGCCGGCGGCGCCTCCACGAGCCCCTGCGCGGCGAGCGCGTCGAGCAGCCCCCGCAGCCCGTCGAGCTGCTCCTCGGGCACGAGCCCGCCGGCGAGCTGCTGCTCGATCACGGCGGGGATCTGGAGGTCGCAGGCACCTCGCGCCCAGAAGCCCGTGGGGTCGTCCTCGCGCTCGACCGGCGCCGCGAACGTGTCGCACAGCGCCTCGAGCGCGGCGCGCTGGACCTCGGACAGGACGACGGACACGGCCATGCTGCTCCTCCTGGTGACGACCCGTGGGTGGCGCGGGAGTCTACGCGTGCTCGCCCCGTGCTCGGTGACGCGCGTCAGGGCCGCGCCGGCGGTCCCCGAACCCCGATCAGGAGGCTCCCCTCATGGCCAAGCAGCAGCGCATCATCGTCGGGCAGGTGGCCGCCATCACCGGCGGCGGCCGCGGCATCGGGCAGGCGACGGCGCGCGCGCTCGTGCGCGAGGGCGTGAAGGTCGCGATCGGCGACATCGACTTCGAGCTGGCGCAGGCCGCCGCCGAGGAGCTCGGCAGCGCGGCGATCGCGGTGAAGCTCGACGTCACCGACCCCGAGTCGTTCGCGGACTTCATCAGCGCCACCGAGGAGCAGCTCGGGCCGGTGGACATCATCATCAACAACGCCGGGATCATGCAGCTCGGGCCGTTCCTCGACGAGGACCTGGCCACGACGAAGCGGATGATCGACATCAACATCTACGGCGTGCACTACGGCTGCAAGCTCACGCTCCCGAAGATGCTCCAGCGCGGCCGCGGCCACATCGTCAACGTCGCCTCCTCGGCCGGCAAGGGCGGCTACCCCGGCGGCGCGTCGTACTGCGGCACGAAGCACTACGTCGTCGGGATGAGCGAGGCGCTGCGCTGGGAGACCCGCGGCACCGGCGTCGAGGTCTCGTGCGTGATGCCGGTCGTCGTCCAGACCGAGCTCGGCTCGGGCCTCCCGCAGACGCGCGGCGTCAAGCACGTGCTCCCCGAGGACGTCGCGAACGAGATCGTCTCGGCGCTGAAGGAGCCGCGCTTCGACGTCTTCGTGCCGCGCTCGGCCGGGGCGATCAACCAGGTCGCGGGCGTGCTCCCGCGGCGCGGGCGCGAGGCGATCATCAAGGCCGTGAAGGGCGACAAGGTCCTCATGGACATCGACCTCACCGCGCGCCGGGACTACGAGCTGCGCGCGGCGTCGAAGTCCACCACGGCGGAGATGGAGTCCGGCGCCGACCGGCAGCTCGAGGAGTCCAAGGGCTCCTGATGGCCCGGGCGACGCGCACGCTCGCCGGGCGCGTCGCGCTCATCACCGGCGGGGCCCAGGGCATCGGCCGCGAGACGGCGCGGGCGCTCGTCGCCGAGGGCTGCCGCGTGGCGATCGGCGACCTCGACGCCGAGCTCGTGCGCCGCACCGCGCGCGAGCTCGGCCCGGACGTCCTCCCGCTCGACCTCGACGTCTCGGGCCGCGAGTCGTTCGCGCTCGCGCTGAGCGTCGCCGAGGCCGAGCTGGGGCCGCTCGACATCCTCGTCAACAACGCCGGGATCATGCTCATCGGCCCGTTCCTCGAGGAGGACGAGGCGGCCACGCGGCGGCTCGTCGACGTGAACGTCCACGGCGTGCTCAACGGCATGCAGCTCGCGCTCCCGGGGATGGTCGCCCGGCGCTCCGGGCACCTCGTGAACGTCTCGAGCTCGCTCGGGCGCACCGGCCTCTCGAACGCGACCACCTACTGCGGCTCGAAGTTCTTCGTCTACGGCGCCAGCGAGGCGATCCGCGCCGAGCTGCGCGGCACGGGGGTCGAGGTCTCGGTCGTCATGCCCGGCCAGGTGCGCACCGACCTCTCCGCCGGTCTCGCCGATTCGCGCGCCGCGCGCGACGTCGGACCCGAGGAGGTCGCCGCGGAGATCGTGCACGCCCTCAGGCGCCCGCGCTTCGACGTCTTCGTCCCGCGCTCGATCGGCCCGCTCACCGCGGTCAACGGGCTCCTGCCCCGCCCCGCGCGCGATGCGCTGCGCAAGGGCCTGAAGGTCGACACCGCGCTCGAGCACGCCGACCCGGGCGCGCGGCGCGGCTACGAGCTGCGCGCCGGGCTCCAGCAGGCGGGCGTCGGAGCGGGCGACGGGTCGCGCGAGCTGCCGGCCCGGACCGAGTAGCGCCTCAGACCACGCCCTGCTCGCCCAGCCAGGCGGCGATCCGCCGCCCGATCAGCGCGCCCTGGTCCTCCTGAAGGAAGTGGCTCGCGTCCGGGATCTTCTCGGGCGCTGGCGCGCCGATCGCCTCGGCGAAGCGCTCGCCGACCTTGAACGGGATGATCGGGTCGCCGTCGGCCCAGAGCACGAGCTTCGGCCGCGCGTCGGCCTTCAGCGCCTCGAGCACACGCTGCCCGGCCTCGGCGCCGGGCGCGTCGGGGGAGGTCGGAAGCATCAGCGGGAACGCGCGCGCCCCGGCCTTCGCGGCCGGCTCGGGGAACGGCGCGTCGTAGGCGGCCAGCTCCTCGGGGCTCAGGTCGCGCTCGGTCGCGCCGTTCACGAGCATCGAGATCGGCAGGTCCTCGGTGCGCTCGACGAAGTCGCGGAACGCCTTCCAGGCGTCGGTCATCGGCTGGTGGCCGGTGAAGAGGCCCGTGTCGAGGATCACCATCCGCGCGATCCGGTCCGGGTGCTCGACCGCCAGGCGCAGGCCGACCGGCCCGCCCCAGTCGTGCACGACGACGGTGGCGTCGCGCACGTCCAGCGCCTCGAGCACGGCGCTCGCCGCGGCGGCGTGGCGGTCGTAGGAGTACCAGCCGAGGTCGGTGGGCTTGTCCGAGCGGCCGAACCCGGGCAGGTCCGGCGCGATGCAGCGGCAGCCCGCCTCGAGCACGGGCGGGATGACGTGCCGCCAGAGGTAGGACCAGGTCGGCTCGCCGTGCCAGAACAGCACCGCCGGACCGTCGCCCTCGTCCACGCGCGCGAGGCGCAGCCCGTCCCACTCGACGTGATGGGCCGCCCACGGGTAGTCCGGCAGGCCCTCGAACGCCGCGTCGGGCGTGCGGATCGCCGCGCTCATGCCCGCGCCGCCTTCCAGCGCTCCTGCGCCTCGCTGATCGCGCGCAGGGCGTCCTCGCGCGGGAACCATCCGTCGACCATCACGTGCTTGCCCTCCGGCTGCTTGTAGATCGAGAAGAAGTGGCTGATCTCGTCGCGCAGCGGCAGCGGGATGTCGTCCATGACCTCCATCTGGTTCCAGTTCGGGTCCTCCTGGGGCACGCAGACGACCTTGTCGTCCACGCCCTTGTCGTCGCGCATACGGAACAGCGCGATGACCTTCACCGGGATCACGCAGCCGGGGAACGTCGGCTCGCTCACGCAGACCATCGCGTCGAGCGGATCGCCG
>JALOLQ010000304.1 GCA_025455895.1 Solirubrobacteraceae bacterium | reverse complement strand
CGGCACCGATGGCCGCGGCTCAGCAGAAGCACCTCGATCCCCTCAGCGCGCTCGACACCGCCTTCCTGCTCCAGGAGGGCCCGAACGCCCACATGCACATCGGCGGCGTGGCGATCTTCGCCGGCCCGCCGCCCGCCTACGAGGACCTGCTCGACCACATCCGCGCGCGCCTGGACCGCGTGCCGCGCTACCGCCAGCGCCTCGCCGACCCGCCGCTCGGCCTCGGGCGCCCGCGCTGGGTCGACGACCCGACGTTCAACCTCGAGTACCACGTGCGCCACAACGGCGTGGCCAGCCCGGGCGACGAGCGCGCGCTGCGCCGCCTGGTCGCGCGGATCTTCAGCCAGCGGCTGGACCGCAGCAAGCCGCTGTGGGAGATCATGCTGGTCGAGGGCCTCGAAGACGATCGCTTCGCGCTGATCTCGAAGACCCATCACGCCGTGGTGGACGGCATCGCCGGCGCGGACATCACCACCGCGCTCTTCGACCTCACGCCGAAGGAGCAGCCGGACAAGGTCCTCACCCCCTGGCTCGCGCGCCCGCTGCCCGCCGCCGCCGAGCTCGTCGCGCTGAACCTCAACGGCACGGCGCGCGACGTCGCCGAGGCCCCGGTGCGCGCGGCGAGCACGCTCGCCGACCGCCTCCAGCTGCGCCGCACCCTGCAGGGCATGAGCGAGACCGCGATCAGCATCTTCCGCCCCGCGCCCGCCTCGCCGCTGAACCAGAAGATCGGCCCGCACCGCCGCGTGGCGTTCGTGGACACGCGCCTGGAGGACTTCAAGCAGGTCAAGAACGTCTTCGGCGGCACGGTGAACGACGTCGTCCTCGCCGTCGCCGCCGGCGCGCTGCGCCACTGGATGCACGAGCGCGGCCTGAAGACCGAGGGCCTCGAGCTGCGCGCGGGGGTCCCGGTCTCCACGCGCGGGCGCGAGGAGCAGGGCGCGATGGGCAACCGCATCACCCAGCTCGTCGCGCCGCTCCCGGTGGACGTGCCCGACCCGGTCGCCCGGCTGCGGATCGTGCAGGAGGCGATGGCCGGGCAGACGAGCTCGCGCGAGGCGCTCGGCGCCGACACGATCGCCGGCTCGAGCGATTTCGCCCCGCCGACGATCCTCGCCCAGTCCACGCGCATGAACCTCTCGACGCGCTCCTACAACCTGCGCGTGACGAACGTCCCGGGGCCGCAGGTGCCGATGTACCTGCTCGGCCGCGAGCTCCAGGAGATCTACCCGCTGAGCTTCCTGGCCGGCGACCGCGCGCTCGCGATCGCGGCGATGTCCTACCGCGGCTTCGTCGGCTTCGGCCTGATCGCCGACGCCGAGAAGCTCGACGATCTCGAGATCGTCGCCGAGGGCGTGCGCGCCTCGCTCGCCGAGTACGTCGGCCTGGCCAAGCGCCGCCAGCAGCGCGGCCGGACGAGCAGGAAGATGCCGAAGAAGACCGCCGGAGCCTAGGAGCCCGCGCGGTGCTCGCCGTCGCCTTCCAGGGCCCCGAGCGGGTCGAGGTCGTCGAGAAGCCCGGCCCCGAGCTGCTCGCGCCGGACGACGCGATCGTGCGCGTGACGGCGAGCGGGGTCTGCGGCTCGGACCTGCACATCTACCACGGCCGCGTGCAGGTGGCCCCGGGCTTCACGCTCGGGCACGAGTACGTCGGCGAGGTGCTCGCGGCCGGCGACGCGGTATCGAGCGTCGCTGTCGGCGACCGCGTGCTGGGCACCTTCCACGTCGCCTGCGGGACCTGCTGGTTCTGCCGCGCCGGGCAGTTCCACAAGTGCGATCACGGGCGCACGTTCGGCCACGGCGCGGGCCTCGGGGACCTCCAGGGCACGCAGGCCGAGCTGACGCTCGTGCCGCACGCGAACCTCACGCTGCGCCGCGTGCCGGACGGCCTCAGCGACGACGTCGCGCTGTTCGCCGGCGACGTGATGGGCACCGGCTACCACGCGATCCAGGGCGCGGGGATGCGGCCCGGGGACAGCGTCGCCGTCCTCGGGCTCGGGCCGGTCGGCCTCTGCGCCGTGCAGGTCGCTCTCGCCGCCGGCGCCGCGCACGTGATCGCGATCGACACCGTCGAGGACCGCCTGGCGATGGCGCGCGGCTTCGGCGCCCACGCCGTGCATCTCACCGAGGAGGACCCGCGCGCGGCCGCGAAGGCGCTCACCGAGGGCCGCGGTGTGGACGTCGCCGTCGAGGCCGTCGGCGACGCCCGTGCGCTCGACCTCGCGATCCGCCTGACCCGCAAGTGCGGCACCGTCTCGATCATCGGCGTGTACGCCGAGCGCACCGAGGTCCACATGGGTCTCGCGTGGATCAAGTCGCTGAACCTCGTCGGCGGCCAGGCGAACGTCATCGCGCATCTCGACCCGGTCCTTGCGCTGCTCGCGAGCGGCCGCCTGGATCCCGGCCCACTCGTCACCCACCACCTGCCGCTGGCGGACGCCGCGCACGCCTACGAGATCTACGACCGCCGCGAGGCGCTGAAGATCGTCCTCACGCCGTAGCGGCCATGGCGAAGCAGACGAAGCCCCCGGCCCCGCCGCCGGAGCCCGAGATCGCGCCCGTGGCGCGCAGCGAGTGGCTCGTCGTCGGCGCGCTCTACCTGCTCGCCGTGCTCGTCTACGTCCTGCTCGCGCGCGACCAGCCGGTGCCGCTCGTCACGCCCGACGAGTACACCTACGGCGGCGCCGCGCGCTCGCTGGCCGGCGGCGACGGGCTCACGATCCTCGGCGAGCCGGTCGACCTGCGCGCCGCGCTCTACGTGTACCTCATCGCACCGGCCTGGTGGCTGGGGTCGGCGACCGGCGCCTACGACCTCGCCAAGGCGATCGGGGTCGCGGCGGTCTGCCTCACGCTCGTCCCGGTCTGGTGGCTCACCCGCCAGTACGCGGGGCGCTGGGTCGCGCTCGTCCCCGCCGTGCTGATCGTCGCGGGCACGTGGATGACCTCCGCCGCCTCGCTGCTCACCGAGAACGTCGCGCTGCCGCTCGAGGTCGGCGTGCTCTTCGCGGTGATCCTCGCCGCCCTGCTGCTCGACGCGTTCCTGCTGCGCTCCGCCGAGGAGCGGCGCGCGCGCCTGCGCGCCCAGCGCGCGCCGCTGATCGCGCTCGGCGCGCTGCTCGTCCTCGGCGCGGTCGTGACGCTCGCCGCGGGACAGTCGACGCTCGGCTTCTACGACACCGTCAAGGACTTCAGCCCGTCGCTCGCCGACGTCGCCGAGCAGATCGGCCGCCAGTGGCTCGCGCTCACGGTGATGACGGCGATCGTCCCGATGGCGCTCGCCGTCGCCGCCGCCGCGACCCCCGCCGCGTGGCGCGACGAGGACCGCCTGCGCCCGCTGCTCGCCGTCGGG
>JALOLQ010000303.1 GCA_025455895.1 Solirubrobacteraceae bacterium | reverse complement strand
GGCGCGGCCGGCCCGAACCTCGGGCCCCGCATGGAGTTCCTCAAGGGGAGTCGGCTGATCGTGACCTACCCCTCAGGCCGGGTGACGGCGTTCTCGGTGCGCGGGACGTGGTGGGGGGTCGGTGATCGCATCCAGGCCGGCGCGGATTGGACGATGCGGATCTGGTCGGTGAGCAAGGGCGTCGAGTTCCGGCGCACGTCGCGCCTGTGCGACGGGGGCACCTGGTACCCGGTCACGCGGTGGGGCGGGCTCGAGCCGAGCGGCCCGACGACGGCGACCTTCGCCGCGAGTGGCGAGGTCACGGTTCGGTGGTCGCCGGCGCTCGGCGCCGGGGGGCTCCTGGGCTGCAACCCGGTCGACCCCGAACGGCCGTTCACCCCGCCGGGAACGCTCGTGCTGACCGGCCGCGCCGGCGCCGGCGGGCTCGGGCGGCTCGTGCTCCAGGGCCGCGCCGACGGGATCCCCTCGCAGCAGGGGCTCGGGAGCTACCGGCTCGTGCTCGTCACGCGCCCGAAACCCCGTCCCCACCCCTACGGAAGGAGTGACCCACATGGAACAGAAGGGCGCCAAGGCCTATGTGGCCGAGCTCATCGGCACGTTCGTGCTCGTCCTCTTCATCACGCTGGTCGTCTCGATCAGCTCGCGGTCCGCGCTGGGCTTCACCGACTGGGCCGTGATCGGCCTCGTCCACGCGCTGGTGCTCGCGATGCTCGTCGCCTCGCTGGCCGGCGTGTGCGGCGCGCACTTCAACCCGGCCGTCACGATCTCGCTGGCCGCGTCGAAGAAGATCCGCGGCGCCGACGCCGGGATCTACATCCTCATGCAGCTCGCGGGCGCCACGCTCGCCGCGCTCGTCGTCAAGGGCATCGTCCTCGACGAGGGCCGCCCGGTGAACTGGGGCGCGACGCTGCTGACGAAGTCGTTCCTGCAGACGAACTTCAACGGCATGGTCGTCGAGGCGATCGGCACGTTCCTGCTCATGGGCGCGATCGTCGGCACCGCGGTGATCGCGAAGAACAAGAGCGACCTCACCCCGTGGCTCATCGGCGGCGCGCTCGGCGCCGCGGTGATGTGCGTCGGCCCGCTCACGGGCGCCGGGCTCAACCCGGCCCGCGCGTTCGGCCCGATGCTCGTCTCCGGCGTGCTCGACAACAACTTCGGCACGTTCCTCGTCGTCTACACGATCGGGCCGATCCTCGGTGCGCTCGTGGCCACCGGCATCTTCAGCTGGTTCTACGCGGATGCCGCCAAGGAAGAGGGCATCACCGCAGCGCGCGAGGACGTGATCGTCGACACCGACGGCGACGGCGTCCCGGACGCGCCGGCTGCGGCCGACGCCCCGGCGGCCGACGTCCCGCCGGACGACCAGCCGCGCTGACCTCCTGCCGCCTCCCGGCCGCCCGGCCGGGAGGGTCCGCGGCGGCGCATCGGTAGGCTCCGGCCACTGATGCGCCGCCGTGTGACGTTCAGCCGGAACGCGACGCTCTCGCTGTCGCGCACGTGCCAGTGCTACTGCAAGTACTGCGCGTTCGCGACGCACAAGGCGCACCTGTACGCGCCGGACGAGGTCGACGCGCAGCTCGAGCAGGCCGTCCGCCGCCGGGCCAAGGAGCTCCTGATCCTCACCGGGGAGCGCCCGGAGGTGGACCCGCAGGTCGCCGCGCGGCTGCGCGAGTACGGCCACGAGGACTTCACCTCGTACGTCGTCTGGGCCTGCGAGCGGGCGCTCGAGCGCGGGCTGCTGCCGCACACGAACCTCGGCGTCCTCTCGCGCGAGGACCTCGCCCGGCTGCGCGAGGTCACGGCCTCGCAGGGGCTGATGCTCGAATCGATCTCCGAGCGGCTGATGCAGACCGTCCACGCGGGCTCGCCGACGAAGCACCCGGCGCGGCGCCTGGAGACGATCCGCGCCGCCGGCGAGCTGAAGATCCCGTTCACGAGCGGGATCCTCGTCGGCATCGGCGAGACCGAGGAGGAGCGGATCGCCTCGCTCGAGGCGCTCGCCGCGGTGCACGCCGAGCACGGGCACCTCCAGGAGGTGATCCTCCAGAACTTCGTCCCGCACGAGCGCTACTACGGCCGCGAGCCGGCCGAGATCGCCGACGCCGCCGCGCGCCGCTACTGGACCACCGGGATCGGCGAGCAGCCGGACCTGCCGCTGCCCGCGTGGGCGTGCGAGGTGACGATCGAGGACATGGTCCGCCTGGTGGGCGAGGCGCGGCGTCTGCTGCCGGGCGTCGGGATCCAGGTCCCGCCCAACCTCGCCGACTGGTGGCCGGAGCTCGTGCGCGCCGGCGCGACCGATCTCGGCGGCCTCAGCGCCAACGGCGACCACATCTCGCCCGAGCACCCGTTCCCGTCGCCGACCCAGGTGCGCCGGCGGCTCGAGCGCGACGGCGTCGCGCTCACCGAGCGCCTGTGCGTGTACCCGCGCTACATCGACGCCGAGTGGGTCTCGCAGGGCGTCCTCGACACGATCCGCCAGGCCTACTGGAGCTTCATCCCGCGCCGCGGCTCGGGGCGCACCGAGGCGCCGTTCGCGATCAACGCAGGCCTCGTCGGCCCGGCGGTCGAGCGCGCGCGCCACGGCGGCGCGCTCAGCCGGGAGGAGCTGACCGCGCTGTTCGCGGAGACGCGCCCGGAGGCCGTGGAGGCGATCCGCGTCGCCGCCGACGAGCTGCGCGCCGAGCTCGCGGGCGAGACGGTGACCTTCGTCGTCAACCGCAACATCAACATGTCGAACGTCTGCACCGTCGGGTGCGCGTTCTGCGGCTTCGGGCAGGGGCGCCGCTCGCCCGAGGCCTACGACGTCTCGCGTGAGGACTTCGTCACGCGCGTCGAGGAGGCCGTCGCGTTCGGCGCGACCGAGCTGTGCATGCAGTCGGGCATCCATCCCGCCTGGGGGCTGGAGGACTACCTCGGCTGGCTGCGGCTGGCCAAGGCGGTCGCGCCGCAGCTGCACCTGCACGCCTACTCGCCGATGGAGATCGCGCACATGTGCGACATCTCCGGGCTGCCGCCCGCCGAGGTGTTCGCGCAGCTGGCCGCCGCCGGGCTCGGGTCGACGCCGGGGACCGCCGCCGAGGTGCTCCACGACGGCGTGCGCGAGCGGATCAGCCCGAACAAGCTGCCCGTGGCGCGGTGGGTCGAGATCATCGAGGCCAGCCACCGGGCCGGCCTGCGCAGCACGAGCACCGTGATGTTCGGGCACATCGAGGAGCCCTGGGAGCTGGCCGAGCACCTGCGCGTCGTGCGCGAGCTGCAGGAGCGCACGGGCGGGATCACCGAGTTCGTGCCGCTCTCGTTCATCCCGTTCCACACGCTGCTCGGGCGCACGCACGGGATCGAGGAGCTCTCCCGCGAGGAGAACCTCAAGCACACCGCCGTCTTCCGCCTGGGAGGGACCCTCATGGAGGAGAACATCAGCCGGCTCGCCGGCAGCTACCACGGCGTGCGCCTCGAGCCCGGCGACCTCGCCGCGGCCGCGCATCGCGCCGGGCGGCCGGCCGCCGAGCGCACGACGCTCTACGACCTGCGCGCCCACTACCCCGTCGGCGTCCTGCCCGAGTCCGACCTGGACCTCGAGGCCGTCGGCGCCGCCGCGCTCGCCCCGGTGGCGGCATGAGCGACGGCGCGATCACCGCCGAGGGCCTCGCCGCCCTCAAGGCCCAGCTCGCCGACCTCGAGGGCCCGGTGCGCGCGGAGCTGGCGAAGAAGATCAAGGCCGCGCGCGAGGAGGGCGACCTCTCCGAGAACGCCGAGTACCACGCGCTCAAGGAGGAGCAGGGACACCTGGAGACGAAGATCCTGCGCCTCCAGGAGCGCCTGCGCAGCGCCGTCGTCGTCGAAGCCGACCACGACGCCGGCGTCGTCGCCTTCGGCAGCACGGTGCGCGTGACCGATCTCGCCAGCGGCCGCGAGCAGACCTACACGCTCGTCGGGCCGACCGAGGCCGACGTGAAGACCGGCAAGCTGTCGGCGGAGTCCCCGGTCGCCCGGGCGCTGATCGGCGCGCGGCCCGGGGACGTGGTGCAGGTCGAGAGCCCGCGCGGCGCGCGCGAGTGGCGGGTCGAGGCGCTCGGCGCCGACGCCTGAGGCGGCGGAGGCGGGGAGCACCGCCGCGATGGCCCGGGAGCCCGCCTCCACCTCGCGCCCGAAGGGCTCGAAGCTCAACCTGCTGATCGTCGCGCTGATGTTCGCCGGCGTGATCGGCGCGGTGGTGCTCGTGAACGGCCGCGAGGGCGCCGACCCGTCGGGGAAGGACGCGCTGGCCCCGGCGCTCGCGGTCGTCGTGGTCGGGATGCTCGCGCTGATGGTCAACAACGCCCGCTGGGTGCGCCGCGCCGAGCGCGCCGATCTCGAGGCGGCGGCCGGGCGGGCGGCGACGCTGCGCGACCCGGCGGCCGATCCCGGGCGGGCGTCGGCCGAGGAGGTCCAGGC
>JALOLQ010000302.1 GCA_025455895.1 Solirubrobacteraceae bacterium | reverse complement strand
CGAGGCCGAGGCGCTGCTGGCCGAGAACCGGCTGATCAAGCGCCACCAGCCGCGCTTCAACATCCGCCTGCGCGACGACAAGAGCTACCCGTACCTCGCCGTCTCGACCGACGAGGAGTTCCCGCGGGTCTACTTCACGCGCGAGCGCCACCGCCGCGGCCGGCTCTACTTCGGGCCGTACTCGAACGCCAAGCGTACGCGCGCGACGCTCGACGTGCTCGGCAAGGTCTTCCAGATCCGCTCGTGCTCGGGCGCCGTGCCCGGGCGGCGCTCCGGCTCGCCGTGCCTCGATTACCACATCGACCGCTGCGGAGCCCCGTGCGTGGGCTACGTCAGCGCGGCCGAGTACGGCGAGGCGGTCGACGGCGTCGTGGCGTTCCTGTCCGGGCGCTACAAGGAGATCGAGACCCGGATCGAGAAGCGGATGGCGGCGGCCGCCGCCGCCCAGGAGTACGAGCAGGCCGCGCGCGAGCGCAACCGCCTGCGCGCGATGCGCTCACTGCTCGAGCGCCAGCGCGTCGCCAACGACGCGGTCGGAACGCTCGACGCGATCGCCGTCGCCGTCGACGGCACCGACGCGAACGCGCAGGTCTTCCAGGTCCGCGACGGCGTGCTCGCCGATCGCCAGTCGTTCTACCTCGAGAACGCCGCCGAGGCCGGGATCGGCCAGGTCGCCGCCGAGTTCGTCGCCCAGTACTACGCGGACCGGCCCGCGGTCCCGGCCCAGGTGATCGTCCAGACCGAGGTCGGCGAGGAGGACCGCACGGCGCTGGCCGCCGCGCTCGCGCAGCGGCGCGGCGCCGGGGTCGAGGTGCGCGCCGCCGAGCGCGGCGACAAGCGCCGGATCCTCGAGCTGGCCGAGCGCAACGCGCTGCTCGCGCTCGACACCGAGCGGCTGAAGGCCGAGCGCAGCCGGCAGCAGCGGGTCGAGGCGCTCGACGAGCTGCAGGCCGCGCTCGGCCTCGACGCGCTGCCGCTGCGGATCGAGTGCTACGACATCTCGAACCTCATGGGCACGAACACCGTCGCCTCGATGGTCGTGTTCGAGGGCGGGGCGCCGAAGAAGGCCGACTACCGGCGCTTCACGATCCGCTCGCTGGAGGACGGCGTCCCGGACGACTTCGCCGCGATGCGCGAGGTGCTCACCCGCCGGATGCGCAACTGGGAGAGCCAGCGCGAGCTCTCGCCCCACGACCCGGCCTACAACGAGTCGTTCGCGACGCTGCCGAACCTCATCGTCATCGACGGCGGCCGCGGCCAGCTCGCGGCCGGGCTCGAGGCGCTCGAGGCGGCGCGGGAGCGCGGCGTCGCCGTCGCCTCGCTCGCCAAGCGGATCGAGGAGGTGTTCCTCCCCGGGCGCCCGGAGCCCGTCGTGCTCGCGCACGACACCGCCGGCCTCCAGCTCCTCCAGCGCGTGCGCGACGAGGCGCACCGCTTCGCGATCAGCCACCACCGCGCACGCCGCGACAAGGCGCTCACCGCCTCGGTGCTCGACGACCTGCCCGGGGTCGGCCCGGCACGCAAGCGGGCGCTGCTCGCGCACTTCGGCTCGCCCGGAGCGGTCCTCGCGGCCAGCCGCGAGGAGCTCGAGGGCGTGCCCGGCATGCCGCCGAAGGTCGCGCGCGAGGTCCACGCGTTCCTGCGCCGCCCGACGGCCTGAGCTCAGACGCCGAGCAGCGCCGCGAGGGCCAGCATCAGCGCGGCCCCCACGGCCGCGCCGGCCGTCGCCGAGATCCGCAGGCCGGGCCGGAACGCGGCGGGGATGAGGTCCACCGCGACGAGCGCGAGCATCGCGCCCGCGGCGAACGCGAACGACGCGGGCAGCAGGCCGCTCACCTGCTCGACGAGCAGGAACGCCCCGACGGCGAAGAACGGCTGCGGCACGCTCGTGAGCACCGCCGCCCAGAACTGGCGCGCGTTCGAGGCCCCGGCCGCGCGCAGGGGCAGGGCGGTCGCGGTCCCCTCGGGGACGTTCTGCAGCGCGATCGCCAGGATCACGTAGAGCCCCAGGCCGGCCTGCTCGGAGGCGTAGGCGGTGCCGATCGCCAGGCCCTCGGGGATCGAGTGCATGAAGAGCACGAGGACGACGAGCAGCGAGCGCCGGCCGGCGGCGCCCAGGGCGCGCGCGCTCCCGACGCGCGCGTCGCGGCGGCGCATCGCCTCGCGGCTCGCGACCAGGAATCCCGCCCCCGCGGCGAAGCTCAGCGCAACGCCCGCCGGGGATCCGTCGTCGAGCGCGGGCAGCAGCAGGCCGACGATCGCCGCCACCGCCATCAGGCCGGCGGCGAAGCCCGTGAGCGCCGGCTCCCAGCGCGCGGCGCGCTCGCCGAGGAAGAACACGGGCACGGCGCCCAGGCCGGTGGCGAACGCGGTCGCCCAGCCGATGAGGAACAGCAGCAGGAGGTCGGTCATCGGACCGCGCCCGGTCGGTGCACGCCCGGCACGCTAGTTCGCGGCCCGGCGTGCGTGCGCGCTAGCGTCCCCGTCGTGCCCACGGCCGCCGAGCACTGGGACGCCGCCTACGCGCGCGGGCCGCAGGCCGTCAGCTGGTTCCAGGCCCGGCCCGAGGTGTCGCTGCGGCTGATCGACGGCCTCGACCTCGCGCCGGCCGCGCCGGTGATCGACGTCGGCGGCGGGGCCTCGCCGCTCGCCGCGGCACTCCTCGACCGGGGGCTGAGCGACCTCACGGTCCTCGACGTGTCGGCCGCCGCGCTCGCGGCCGCCCGCGAACGGCTCGGCCCGCATGCCGCCGAGGTGACCTGGATGCACGAGGACCTGCGGGCGTTCGCGCCCGAGCGCCGCTACGCCCTCTGGCACGACCGCGCGGTGCTCCACTTCCTCACCGCGGAGGCCGAGCGGCGCGCGTACGCGGACCTCGCCGCCCGGGCCGTCGCGCCCGGGGGCGAGGAGCACCGGACGCCCGGCGGGGCGGCCCAGCGCTTCACCTGGGTCGTGGCGCGCCGCCGCTGAACGCCGCAGCGTCACGCCCGCCCGGCGTGCGACGATGCCCGCGTGGCCCCGTCCGCCGCCGACCACGCGACCGCGCCGTCCGGCGACGGCGCCTCGAACCTCGAGGACCTGGTCGTCATCACCGGTCTCTCGGGCGCCGGCAAGTCCACCGCGATGCAGGTCTTCGAGGACGCCGGCTACTTCTGCGTCGACAACCTGCCCCCGGAGATGATCCGCGGCCTCGTGGACCTGTTCCTCCACGAGGGCTCGAAGGTGCGCCGTGCGGCGTTCGTCTCCGACGTCCGCGGCGGGGCGTACTTCGCCCAGATGTCCGCCGTGCTCGACGACCTCGCCGCCGGCGGCGTCGCCGCCCGGGTCGTGTTCCTCGACGCCGACGACGAGGCGCTCGTCACCCGCTACCAGGAGACCCGCCGGCGCCACCCGCTCGCCCCCGAGGGCGCGGTGCGGCAGGGGGTGACCGCCGAGCGGGCGCTCGTCGAGCCGCTGCGCGAGCGGGCCGACGTCGTCGTCGACTCGACCGGGCTCAAGGCGCACGAGCTGCGCCGCAAGCTCGCCGAGGGCCTGCTCCCGCGCGACAGCGGGACGCGGATGGCGCTGAGCTTCGAGTCGTTCGGGTTCAAGAACGGCCCCGCGCGCGACGCGGACGTCGTGCTCGACGTGCGCTTCCTCACCAACCCGCACTACGAGCCCGACCTGCGCCCGCTGACCGGGCGCGATTCGCGCGTCGTCGACCACATCGCCGCCGACGGCCGGCTCGAGGCCTTCTACGCGCGCCTGCTGCCGCTGCTCGACTTCCTGATCCCGCAGTACGTCGCCGAGGGCAAGGCCCACCTGACCGTGGCGGTGGGCTGCACCGGCGGGCGGCATCGCTCGGTGGCGGTCACCGAGTTCCTCGCGCGGCGCTACGCGGATGCCGACGGCGTGGTGGTGGACGTCGTCCACCGGGACGCCGACCGGCCGCACTGAGCGCCGCAGGCTGCGGGTTTTCCCGGATGGTGGGCGAGGGGGTTCCCCGGGAGCCGCCGCCGGGGGCGCTCGGATAGCCTCTGGGCGCCGCCGG
>JALOLQ010000301.1 GCA_025455895.1 Solirubrobacteraceae bacterium | reverse complement strand
GTGAGCTGCTCGCGCTCACGGTCGACCTGGGCGTTGATGCCGGCGAGCGTCTCCTCGACGAAGGTGAAGATCGAGCGGGCGCTCACGTCGAGCAGCTCGCGCAGCTCGGCCGGATCGGCGGTGAGCTCGAAGGCGGTCGCCATCCAGACGCGCCAGACGGCGTTCTGGCCCGCGCGGTAGACGTCGACGCCGGCCCGGTCCACGCCGCGGCGGACCATGTCCCGGGCGATCCCGAGCGTCTCGGGGCCGACGTTCGGCGGCACGCGCGCCCCGGGCTCGCGCAGCGTCGCGGTCGCCCAGTAGAGGACGTTCGCACGGTCGGTCGCGCGGAGCGCCTCGGCCAGCCCCGGATCGCGTTCCACCAGCGGGCCGGCGGCGGCCATCACCGCGTCGTCCACGGCCGTGAACGTCTCCGGGCGCTCGAGCAGCCGGCGCACGCCCTCGGCGAGCAGCTCGGCGCAGCGGGGGGATGGCGGGTCCCAGGCCATACGGTGACGGTAGCGCGGGGATGGGCGGTGTGCACAGCAAGATGCCGCAGAACAATGCAACATGACCTTGCTTAGGCCGCGCGTGACGCGCCACGATGATCGTCGTACCATCACGACCCAGGAGCCACGCCCACCATGGCCACCGTCACCGCCCTTCGCCCGAACGCCCCGACCGAGCACCTCGACGTCCTGATCGTCGGCGCCGGCATCTCCGGGATCGGCATGGCCTGCTACCTCGAGCGCGACCTGCCCGGGAAGAGCTACGCGATCCTCGAGGGGCGCGACCGGATGGGCGGCACCTGGGATCTCTTCCGCTACCCGGGCATCCGCTCGGACTCGGACCTGCACACCTACGGCTACGCGTTCAAGCCGTGGACGAGCGCGGAGTCGATCGCCAGCGGCCCGGCGATCCTCGACTACATCGAGGAGACCGCCGCCGAGAACGGGGTCGACCGCCACATCCGCTTCGGCCACCACGTGGCGCGCGCGAGCTGGTCCAGCGCGGACGAGCGCTGGACGGTCACCGCGACGCGCGCGGACACCGGCGAGAGCGTCACGCTCACCTGCTCGTGGCTGTTCGTGGCCGCCGGCTACTACCGCTACGACCAGGGCTACCTGCCGCACTTCGAGGGCGCCGAGCGCTTCGGCGGGCGGATCGTCCACCCGCAGCACTGGCCCGAGGACCTCGACTACACCGGCAAGCGCGTCGTGGTGATCGGCAGCGGCGCGACCGCCGTGACGCTGATCCCGGCGATGACCGACAAGGCCGCGCACGTGACGATGCTCCAGCGCTCGCCCACGTACGTCGTCTCGCTGCCCGAGAAGGACCCGGTCGCCAACCTGCTCAAGCGCACGCTCCCGGCGACGACCGCCTACGCGATCACGCGCCGCAAGAACATCTGGCTGCAGAAGACGGTCTACCGGCTCAGCCAGAACCGCCCCGAGCTCGTCAAGCGGTTCATCCGCCGGCGCCTCGAGCGCGCGCTCCCCGAGGGCTACGACATCGACACGCACTTCACGCCGTCCTACAAGCCCTGGGACCAGCGCATGTGCTCGGTGCCCGACGGCGACCTCTTCGCGGCGATCTCCAGCGGGCGCGCCTCGGTGGTCACCGACCGGATCGAGACCTTCACCGAGACCGGGATCCGCCTCGAGAGCGGCCGCGAGCTCGAGGCGGACGTCATCGTGACCGCCACGGGGCTGGACCTGCAGCTCTTCGGCGGCGCCGAGGTCGCCGTGGACGGCGTCCCGCTCGTCCCGCACGACCACCTCGCCTACAAGGGGTTCATGCTCAGCGACGTGCCGAACCTCGCGTTCGCGTTCGGCTACACGAACTCGTCGTGGACGCTGAAGGTGGACCTGATCTGCGAGTTCCTCTGCCGCGTGCTCGAGCACATGGACGCCCGCGGCGCCGCCGTCGCCACGCCGGTGAACGACGACCCGTCGATGGACACGCGGCCGCTGCTGGACTTCGGCGCCGGGTACGTGCAGCGCGCGCTCGACCGCTTCCCCGTGCAGGGCACGCAGGAGCCGTGGACCGTGACGATGGCCTTCGCCGCCGACCTCGAGCGGCTGCGCGGGGGCGTCGTCGACGACGGCATCCTGCGCTTCAGCGGCGTGCGCGAGCCGGCGGCCACAGCGGCCTGAGCGACCCGGCGCACCGCCGCGCCGGGCGTTTCCCTACGATCCACGGCGTGCCGGCCGGTCGCGCACGCCTGACCCTCGCGGTCCTCGCCTTCGCGGGCCTGCTCGCGCTGGCCATCGCCTTCGGCGGTGCGGGCGCGCTGCTGATGGCGCCGGCGCTGCTCGCCGCCGTGCCGTTCCTGCTCGGGCGCTACCCGGGCGAGGCGCTGCTGCAGCGCCTGCGCTCGCGCCCGGCCCGCCGGCATGCGCCGGTGCCGCGGCGCCTGCCGCGCGCCGCCCGCGGCGGCTTCCTGCGGCCCTCCCCGCTGGCCTCCCGCGGCGCCTCGCGCGCGCCGCCCGCGCTGCTCCTGCGCTGACGATCAGGTCCCGGCGTGTCACGACGCGCCGGGCGGAGCACGCTGGAGGTGCCGGATGCCCGGTTCACGGGTGCTGGGCGTGCGGGTGCCGCGGAACGCGGCCCCGGCGCTCACGACGCTGGCCCTCGCAGCCGCCCTGGGCGGCTGCGGCGGCCAGGAGCAGGAGACGACGACGAGCCTCAAGGGGTTCACCCGCACGCCCGCGCCGCAGGTGGCGCAGCTGCGCCTGCCCGACCACGCCCCCGGGCGCGGCGGGCGGCCGCTGGCGCTGCGCGCGGACCCGGGCGGGCTGCTGCTCGTCTACTTCGGCTACACCTCCTGCCCCGACGTGTGCCCGACGACGTTCGCCGACGTGCGGCGCGCGCGCGAGCTGCTTCCCGCAGCCGAGCGCGATCCGGCCGCCCTGGCGCGCGCGGAGAAGGCGTTCGGCGCGAGCCACGAGATCGGGCCCCGCAACGCCGAAGGCGGCTACGACGTCGCGCACTCCGCTCTGCTCTACGCGGTGGACGAGCGCGGCGCGATCCGGGTCGAATGGCCCTTCGGGACGCCGCCGGACGACATCGCCGCGGACCTGCGCGTGCTCCTGCGCGAGCGCGCCGGCACCGCGGCCTGACCGACCCCATTCCTTCCGACGCCCCGACCGGGGCACCCAGGAGAACGACATGAACCGCATCACCCTCGCCGTCGCCGCGCTCGCCGCGACGGCCACCCTCGGCCTCGCCGCCTGCGGCTCGGACGACGAGACGAGCACCACCGCCGCCAAGGCGCAGCCGGTCACGGTCACCGGCGCGTGGGCGCGCGTGACCCCGCCGAAGGCGCCGGCCGGCGCCGCCTACATGACGATCACCAGCGCCGACGGCGACAGGCTCACCGGCGTGAGCGTCCCGGCCGACATCGCCGGCGAGGCGCAGCTGCACGAGACGACCGACGACGGTATGGCGATGGACGACGAGCAGGGCGGCGAGGCCATGGACGGCATGACCGCCATGAAGGGGATGAAGGAGGTCGACATGATCGACCTGCCCGCCGGCGAGGCCGTCCAGCTGAAGCCCGGCGGCTACCACGTGATGCTGATGAAGCTCAAGGCGCCGATCACGAAGGGCATGACGGTGCCGGTCACGCTCACGTTCGAGCAGGCGGGGCAGGTGACGGTGGATGCCGTCGCCAAGGACAGCTGACCGGAGCGTGCGGGCTCGCGCGGCCGCGCTGGCGGCCGTGCTCGTCGTCGCCGCCGGCGCCCTCGCGGCGTGCGGCGGCGGCGACGACGCGCCGCCGGCGGGACGGGCGATCGTCATCGACGTGCCCCGCGGCGCGGCGGCGCAGATCGCGCGCGGGGAGGACCCGGGGCTCGTGCCGGCGCGAATCGATGCGCGCGTGGGGGACACGCTGAAGCTCGTCAACCGCGACGTGCGCGCGCACATGATCGGCCCGTTCCTCGTCGGGCCCGGCCAGCGGGTCGAGAGCCGGCTCGCGCGGGCCGGGACCTACGAGGGCGACTGCACGCTGCAC
>JALOLQ010000300.1 GCA_025455895.1 Solirubrobacteraceae bacterium | reverse complement strand
CCGCGCTCCGCGTGGTGGGCCGTTCGCCGGCGCCACATGCCCATCGTGCGCTCGAGCTGCTCGGGCGCCAGGTCGCCGATCGAGCCCACCGGCTCGGGTGTGTTGACGATCACCTCGTGGGCGCCCTGGGCGGGCTGCGCGGCGAACAGGTCCACGCGCGCCTCGCGCGGCGGGGCGACCGCGTCCGCGACCAGCGCGGGGTAGAGGTTCGGCACGACGCGCACGAGCCACCCGGGCGTCCCGGGGGCCGAGCCGTCCGGGCGCAGGGCATCGAGCTCGGGCGGCGTGCGGTCCTCATGGCCCTCGAGGAACGGGTCGCCCGCGGGATCGATCGGCGGATCGGCCGGCGGCGCGGCGATCCCCGAGCCGGGCCGCGCGGCACGGTCGTCGGCGATGATCGTCTTGAGCCCGCTGAGCGGGTCGACGCGGACCTCAGGCACGGCGCTTCTCCATCCGGACGTGGTCGATGCCGGCATCGTCGAACACCTCGCCGCGCACCGTGTAGCCGGCGCGCTCGTAGAGCGGCACCGCCGGCAGCTGCGCGGCGAGCACGATCAGCTCGGCGCCCAGCGCACCGGCGCGGCGGTCGGCCTCGGCGAGCAGGCGTGCGCCGATCCCGGCGCCGCGGTGCTCGGCGGCGACGGCCATGCGCCCGAGCTTCACGGTCGTGCCGGCCGGCAGCAGCCGGCACGTGCCGACCACCGCGCCGTCCTCGACGGCGACGAGGTGCACGGCCTCCCCGTCGCGGCCGTCGAGCTCCTCGGCCTCGGTGACGCCCTGCTCGTCGATGAACACGGCGGCGCGCAGCGCGAGCGCCGCGTCGACCTCCGCGCGGCTGCGCGCGGGCCGCACCTCGAGCCCGCTCACCCGGCCTCGGTCACGTTGCGGCCGAGCGCGTAGCGGTCGATGTCGCGCTCCAGGTCCTCCGCCCGCCGGTAGGGGCCCTGGCGCGTGAAGGCCTTCTCGCCGGCGGGGGTGTAGAAGATCGTCGCGGGCGCCCCGGCCAGGCGGTAGGCGTTGAAGATCTCCCCGTCGGGGTCCTCGTAGCTCGGGTAAGTGGCCGGGTAGCGGCGCAGGAAGCTCTGCGCCCCGCTGCGCGAGTCCTTGAGGTTCACGCCGACGAAGGCGACCTCGCGCCCGCGGTCGAGGCTCACGCGCTGGAACGCCGGCGCCTCCTCGTTGCACGGCCCGCACCACGAGGCCCACACGTTCACCACCACGGGGTGGCCCTTCAGGTCCGCGAGCCGCTCACGCAGCGCGCGCTCCTCGCCGGGCAGCAGCTCGTCGGCCTGGGCGTGCAGCGCGGCGAGCGGGGCGGGGCTGCCCGCGAGCTTGCCGCGGATCTCCTCGGCGCTCGCGCTGACCGCCTCGGGGCGCTCGGGCAGCCCGTCGTCCTGGGTGGCCTGCTTCAGGCCGACCCCGAGCGCGAGGCCGATCAGGATCACGAGGACGAAGAGGCCGGCGGTCCGCATCGGCGTCAGGATCGCACAGCGGTGCGGTATCCTTGACCGCACGTCACGGAGCCATCTGCTCCAGGGAGGACGATCTCCGTGACACGCCCGGTGGATCCGGGCCATCGGGACCGGCGCCTCACGCTGCACTGCGCCGGGTCCTGTCCGCTGAACGTTTCTGGCCACCCATGGCTGACCGCACGACGGCCGTCGAGGCCGCATCCCTTCCGTCATCCGCCGACGTCGCTCGTGCGGAGGCCTTCACGCGCGAGACGTTCGTGCACGAGGGCGAGACCGCGGAGACCGCGCTGGCGTCGGCCACCCCGCGGCGGCTCGCGCTCGACGCCGCGCTCGCCGAGCTGGACGCGGGCCGGGAGGTGCCGTCCACGCACTGGCGGCGCGACTGGTCGCTGCTGCTCGGGCTCGAGCGCCTGCTGAGCGAGGAGGAGCCGCACCTCGCCGACGGCACGGTGCTCAACCCCCACCAGGTCGACGCGCTCTCGGGCACGCTCACCGCGCTGCTCGCCGACCGGATGCGCGAGGACGAGGCGAACGGCGCGGCCGCCGTCGCGGCCCCGGTGCTCGCCGTCGAGGACGATCCCGCCGAGGCGCCCGCCGCCGAGGACGACGAGGTCGCCGCCGAGCTCGCCGCGCTGGACGAGGAGCACTCCGAGGACGAGGACGAGGACGACGCGGAGGCCGAGGCCGAGCCCGAGGCCGCCGACGACGAGGAGACGCCCTGGGAGGCGCCGGACGAGACCGACGAGGACGTCGACGCCGCCGCCCTGAACGACCCCAACGCCCACAAGCGCTTCTGGTTCGAGCACGCGACGGGCGCGGGCAAGACGGTCGCCGCGATGGGCTTCGTCGAGGCCTCGCGCACCGGCGGCGTGCTGATCCTCACCCACCGGCGCAACCTCGTCGACCAGTTCAACGACGAGCTGCGCACGCGCGGCTACGCGGACCGCATCGCGCCGCCGATCCTCGGGGACGACAAGGGTCACGGCGACGGCCCGGTCACCGTCGAGACCTACCAGTGGTTCGTGCGCAACGCGGGCCACATCTCGTCCGCGTACACGATCGTCATCTGCGACGAGGCCCACACCGCGCTCGGGGAGAAGACGAGCGCCGCGATCCGCGAGTGGACCGGCCCGATCTTCGTCGGCATGACGGCGACGGGCGCGCTGATCGCCCGCCACGTCACCGATCTCTTCCCGACGCAGACCTCGCGCTTCGACCTCGCGCAGGCGGCGCGGCGCGGCGTGATCGCGCCGCTGCGCTGCATCCGCATCCCGCCGGGCCCGGGGGTGCGCACGATCGCCAAGGTCCCGCTGCGCAAGGGCGAGGTGGACGTCGAGTTCGACCAGGAGCTGCTGGCCGAGCTGCTCGACCAGACCCCGTTCAACTTCGCGATCGCCGATCTCTACAAGACGCGCTTCAACGGCGTTCCCGGCGTCATCTACGCCGCCGGCGTGCGCCACGCCTACAACGTCGCCGAGGCCTTCCGCGAGGTCGGCATCCGCGCCGAGGGCGTCTCCGGCGAGACGCCCAAGCGCGAGCTGGCCGAGATCCTCGCGCGCTACGAGGCCGGCGACATCGACGTGCTCGTCAACGCGCAGCTGCTCGCCGAGGGCTGGAACTC
>JALOLQ010000299.1 GCA_025455895.1 Solirubrobacteraceae bacterium | reverse complement strand
CGGCGCGGCGCACGGCGGCGCCGAACGGCGCGGCCCAGCGGTTCTCGAAGACGAGCACGCCGGCGACGCTGCCGGGCTCGATCAGCTCCGCGATCGCGGCGACGTCGTCCTCGGCCAGCAGCAGCGCGAGGTCGGCCTCGAGCCGCGCGATGTCGCCGACGACGTCGTCGGGCACCTCGCTCAGCTCGTCGACGACGACGCTGCCGTCCTCGGCCTTCTGGATCAGGACGAGGTCGAGCACGCGGATCGTCCCGCTCTCGGAGAGCGCGACGAGCTCCGCGGCGATCTCGCCGGTGAAGTTCGCCTTCTCGGCGGGGAACTCGATGACGAGGTAGTCGACGGGCCCGAGGGCGTCGAGGTCGGCGTCGGTCATGGGAACCTCCGGGTCAGGGGGTGGTGGTCGTGGCCGGGCCCTCGCCGGTGACCGTCTGGGTGACGGTCCGCGGCGGCTGGGTCACGGTCTTCGGGGGCTGGGTGACCGTCTGCGTCTTCTGCGTGACGGTCGCGGTCGTCGTGTTCTGGGTCACCGTCGGGGCCGTGCGGTCGACCTGGGTCGTGTTGACCGTCGGGCTGCGGGTGATGACGGTCTGCGTCTGCTCGGTCGTCGCGTTGTGGATCAGCACGGCGGCGATCGCGCCGAGCACGAGCACGACGGCCGCGCCGAGGATCCACGGGCCGGCATGGCTCCCGCCGCCCTGCGGCGGCGCCGGCGGGTAGCCGCCCTGGGCGCCGTACGGCTCGACGTACCCGGGCGGGGCGACGTCGCGGGGCGGGGTGCCGCCGGGCGGCGGCGGAGGCTGCGTGCTCATGGGCGCCACGCTATGGCCGCGCGGGCCGGCGGCCCTCACCCAGGCCGGGTGACCCCCGCGCGGCTCAGCTCCCGTGGCAGCTCTTCCACTTGCGCGCGCTGCCGCACGGGCACGGGTCGTTGCGCCCGCGGCGCGCGTCCTGCGCGGCGTAGCGCTCGCGCAGCTCGGCCGGGGCGCGGCCCGCCCGCAGCAGCTCCGTCATCGCGCGCATCGGCTCGTCCACGTGATGGAAGAAGGCGAGGTAGCCGTCGCACAGCACGTTGAGCCCGGGCTCGCCGTCGGCGGTCGTGAGGAAGCGGTCCTTCGGGCAGCCGCCGTGGCAGGCGAAGCGCACGTCGCACTCACGGCACTGGCGCGGCAACGTGGCGCGCTTGGCCTCGCCGAAGGCGACCTGCTCGGGCGCGGCGACCATCGCGGCGAGCGTCTCGTCCGCGACGTTGCCGAGCTTGAACGCCGGCTCGACGAAGTGGTCGCAGGAGTAGAGGTCGCCGGTGTGCTCGAGTGCGAGCGCGCGCCCGCAGGTCTCGCTGTGGATGCACAGGCCCGGCGGCTCGCCCGCCCAGTTGGCCAGCGCGACGTCGAACATCTGCACGTAGACCTCGCCGAGGTCGTGGCGCACCCACTCCTCGAAGACCTCGATCAGGAAGCGCCCGTACTGCGCGCCGGTGATCGAGCGGCTCGTCACCCGCTCGCCCTCCTGCACGTAGAGCGGCCGGTCGCGCCACGAGGACCAGGGGACCTCCCCGTCCTCGCCCGCCTCGGCGACGCGCTCGATGATCGGGATGAACTGCACGAAGCGCGCGCCGCAGTCGTCGCGCAGGAAGCGGTAGGTCTCGAGCGCGCGGTGCGCGTTGGCGGCGTGCAGCGTCGTGAGCGCATTCCACTCGACGCCCGCCTCGCGCAGGTGGCCGAGCCCGGCCATCACGCGGTCGAACGACCCGCGCCCGCCCTTCGTCACGCGGTAGGCGTCGTGGATCTCGCGCGGACCGTCGATCGAGATCCCGACGAGCACGTCCTCGGCGGCGAAGAACGCCGCCCACTCGGCGTCGATCAGCGTGCCGTTGGTCTGGATCGTGTGCAGGATCCGCTGGCCCGGCTCGGCCAGCTCGCGCGCCCGCGCGGCGGCGCCCCGGAAGAACTCGAGCCCCATGAGCGTCGGCTCGCCGCCCTGCCAGGCGATCGTCACCTCGCTCTGCCCGGCGTGCGCGGCGAAGAGCTGCGTGAGGTAGCGCTCGAGGACCTCGTCGGTCATCCGGAAGCGGCTGCCGGGGTAGAGCAGCTCCTTCGAGAGGAAGAAGCAGTAGTCGCAGTCGAGGTTGCAGACCGCGCCGGTCGGCTTGGCGAGCAGGTGGAACGGCAGCGACGCGGGAGCGGTGCTCATCTCCGCGAACGGTACGCGGCGACGGCCTCGTCCACCCAGGCGAAGACGTTCCCGGCGCCGAGCAGCTCGACGAGCCCGTCGCGCTCGAGCTCGGCGCGCACCTCCGGCGTGACGCCGGCGAGCACGAGCCGCACGTCGCGCTCGGTGAGCTCGCCGTGGATCGCGCGCAGCGTCTCGGCGGCCGAGTAGTCGAGGTCCCCGACCGAGCTCATGACGACGCACAGCCACTCGAGCTTCGGGGCCGCGTGCTCGGCGAGCGCGAGCGTCTCCTGCTGGAGGCGGTCGGCGTTCGCGTAGTACATGCTCGAGCCGAAGCTGTAGAGCGCGAGCCCCGGCAGCACCTGGGCCCCGCTGTCCAGCGACGCCGAGCGGATCGTGCCCGGCGCGTCGCCGGCGACGATCAGGCGGTCGTGCGGGCGGTAGCTGTGGCGCAGGTGGACGATGATCGAGAGCGCCACCGCGGCGAGGATCCCCTCCTTCACCCCGACGAAGACGACGATCGCCGCGGTCAGCGCCGCGACGCCGAACTCGACCGGCCGGCGGTGCAGGACGTCGCGCATGCCGCGCAGGTCGATGAGCTTCACCGCGATGACGAAGACGACCGCCGAGAGCACCGCGCTGGGCATGTACGAGAGCGGCGCGGTGAGGAACAGCAGGACGATCGCCACGCAGGCGGCGGTCGTGAGCTGCGCGACCTGGCTGCGCCCGCCGGCGCTGTCCACCATCGCCGTCTTCGTCGGGCTGCCGTTGACGACGAACGTGCCCGACACGCCGGCGGACAGGCTCGCCGCGCTCAGCCCGACGAGGTCGACGTTCTCGTCGAAGCGGTCGCCGAACTTCGCCGCGTAGGCGCGCGAGGTCGCGGCGCTCTGGGCGAGGATCACGATGAAGATCGAGGCGGCGGTCGCCAGCAG
>JALOLQ010000298.1 GCA_025455895.1 Solirubrobacteraceae bacterium | reverse complement strand
CTGCCCGAGCGGGCCCCCCGCACCATCGAGCTCCTCGGGCCCGCGACGGTCACCCGGCCGCGGCAGCCCTGACGAGCACGTGGCGCTCCTTGCCCGTCGTGTAGTCCTCCGCGAGGAGGCCGACCGACTTCGGCTTGATGCGGAGGTCACCGCGCCTCGCCGCCGGGCGCCGGCGCGAGGAAGCGCACGAGCCCGCCCCAGCGGCGGTCGACGCCGAAGCCGGGGGCGAACGGGAAGGGCCCCGGGCCGAAGTGGGTGTGGACGGCGACGTAGCCGGCGCTGGCACGGCGCGCGCAGAAGTCCTCGAGGAGCGCGCCGGCCAGCCGCTGCGAGCGCAGCCCCGGGGCCACCACGATGCCCTCGAGGTGGGCCACGCGCGGAGCGGCGGCCCGCCAGGTGATCCCGCCGACCACCCGCTCTTCCACGTCGAGCAGCACGAGCTGGCGAGAGCTCGGGCTCGCGGGGAGGCCCGACTCGGACAGCAGGCGGTAGAGGCGCCCCACCTCGGCCGGCCCGATCGGCTCGCGCACCGCGAAGCGCGCACCGCGGCCGTCGGTGACGTGGGAGAGCACGAACGCCCGGGTCGCCCCGGGCGCGCTGCGCAGCTCGGCGTCCTGCAGCGACTCCGAGCGCGGGAAGACGAGCTCGCCGAGGGCGCGGCGGTCCTCGGCGGACCCGAGGGCCGACTGCAGCTCCGACAGCTCGACGAGGCGGGTCGCCGGCTCGCCCCGCCGCGCGAAGAGCCGATCCAGCAGCCGGTCGAAGAGGGAGTCGAGCGGCGGGGCCGCGCGCTCGAAGTACGTGCGGCGGTAGAGGTGGTAGCGCGCGATCTCGCCGTGCGCGTCGAGGCCGTAGAGGCCGTGCATCTGGCTCGCGAGCTGCCGGCGCGCGGCCGGGGTCGCCTTCGGGTTCGAGCGCTGCCACTCCGCGTACCGCGCGACCGCGCCCCGCAGCGCGAGCGGCTCGTAGTAGGAGGCGTCGAGGGACTCGCGGAACGCGGCGAGCCGGTCGCGGCCGCCCGGCGGGTCGCCCTTCTCCGCCGCGAGAAGCGCCAGGAACGCGCGAGCCTCGTCGACACCGAGGCCCTCGACCGCCGCGTCGTAGATCCACGCGGGGTCCAGCCGGCCGCGGAGCGCCGGGTAGTGCCCGACCGCCTGCTCGAGGAAGTGGAGCTGCATCGGCGCGACCAGCGAGAGCGGCCCGCCGTACCGCTTCCAGCCGGCGAGGGACAGGACGCGGACGTCGGCCAGGTAGTCCGCGCGGGGCACCGCCACGTTCGTCGGCACGACGTTGCCGGGCAGGATCCGCCCGTCGCTCGCGCGCCAGGCCGCGAAGAACGCGGCGAGGCCGCGCACGAAGAGGCTCCGCCACGCCTCGGGGGTCCGGACCTCGCCCACGTCGCCCGCCCAGGCGCGGACCCGCTCCCACAGGGTCAGGCCGCTCAGGTAGGCCGTGGAGAGCGCGCCGAGGTCCGCCCGCGCGCACCCGAAGCGCGGCACGAGGCCGTCCGCGCCGGGCCGGTCGCCGAGCGCGATCATCCACAGCATGGTCTCCTCGACGGCGGGCTCCGTGACGTCGCCACGCAAGGCCAGCAGCAGGTCGCGGTGGTGCCCGTCCATCGTCTCGAAGCTCACGCGGAAGAGGCGATGCCTCTGCGAGGAAGGCAGCCGACCGACCCACGCCCCCCCCGGGGCCAGCGCGAAGGCGCGCGCCTCGGGCTCGTCGAACGCGAGCGCCACAGAGTGGTGGAGGAAGCTCGAGTCGGCGAGCACCGCCGAGAGGGAGCGCTCCTCCTCCGGCGAGATCGGCCCCCGGATCGCGACCGCGCCCGAGCCCTTGCCGACCCGCGATCGGCACCACTCGCCGAGCGCCGCCAGGCGGGCGCGCGCGAGCGCCGCGAGCGCCGGATCCGCCTCGAAGAGCGCCCACGACGCGAGCTCGGCGCGGACGGGCACGAGGTGCTCGGGCCGGGCCCGCGCGGCGCCGTCCAGCAGCTCGAAGACGCCCTCGAACACCGCGCGCACGTCCGCCGTCGCCGGCCACGCGAGCTCGCGGCGGTAGCCGCGCAGCCGCCCGCGCAGCGCATCGAGGCGGTGGCGCTCGGGCCGCGCGCGCGCGATCGCGTCGATCGTCTCGGCGGTGAGGAAGGGGCGGCCGGCCTGGACGAAGGAAGCGAACAGGTCCCCGTAGCCGAGGAGCGGCTCGTCGAGGAGCAGCGTGCGGTAGGCGAGGCAACGGACGTCGAGGTCGGAGTGCCACGCGAGGGCCTCGAGCCGGCGGCGCAGCAGGCGGCCGAGCCTCGGCTCGGCGTGGGGCAGCCGGTCGGCCATCCACTCGACCGCCGCGAGCGCCTCCCCACCGCGGCCGAGCAGGGCGCGGGCGGCCGCGGCGTGGGCCTCCTCGAGGCCGGGCTCTCGCACCGGCGTCGCAGGGGGCGGGTGGTCCGGGCGGCCCGTCTCCGCTTCGACCGCCACGACCTGCGGCGCCACGCGCCCGAGGGGCACGTCCCAGCCGTCCTTGCACGGGGCGAAGGCGCGCAGCGACGGGTTGCCGGCCCACAGCATGGGCTGGCGCGCGAAGAGGCCGAGGTCCACGGCGTCGCCGTCGAGGCGGTACGCCAGGTCGCCGACGCGGACCCGCCCGCCCGGCGCGGGACCGACCACGAGCACGCGCCCCGAGCGACGCTCGAGCAGTCCCCCGGGGTGCGGGACGACGTCCTGCTCGAGGAGGCCAAGGTCGCGGTGCAGCCAGCGGGGCAGGCGCACGCGGAAGGGCCCGCAGGGGATCTCGACCGCGTCCTTTCGGTAGAGCGACTCGATGACGGCCGCGAAGGCGCGCTCGATCTCCTTGCGACGGAACGTGCCCTTGGGGGTCAGCTCCCGCTCCGGGTCGAAGTCGCGCTCGAGGAGGGCGAAGCTCACCACCCGCTCCGGCAGGGCGACGTCGCGGTTCACCGCGGCCACGATCTGCCGGAAGTAGGCGTCCTCGGCCTCCGGGGTGGCGCCCGCGAGAACCGGGTCGCCGCGGTCGGGCACGATCAGGAGGGCGTTGTGGTCGCGGCCGTCGCCGACGAGGAACGCCCGCTTCACGCCGGGCACGTCGGCCAG
>JALOLQ010000297.1 GCA_025455895.1 Solirubrobacteraceae bacterium | reverse complement strand
CTGATCGCCAAGACCGCCGAGCCGCATCCGAAGCTCGAGGGGACGG
This sequence comes from Solirubrobacteraceae bacterium, assembly GCA_025455895.1. GTDB lineage: Bacteria > Actinomycetota > Thermoleophilia > Solirubrobacterales > Solirubrobacteraceae > F1-60-MAGs163. The sequence goes on along the minus strand of JALOLQ010000297.1, from coordinate 3,093 downwards.
TGTACACCGCCGCCGAGCAGATCGAGGCCGCGGGCGGCCGCGCGCTGCCGATCGTCGGTGACATCCGCGACGAGGCGCAGGTCGACGCCGCGGTGGCGCAGGCGGCCGAGCACTTCGGCGGGATCGACGTGTGCGTGAACAACGCCTCGGCGATCAACCTCGCGCGCACGACCGACCTCGAGCCCAAGCGCTACGACCTGATGCAGGACATCAACGTGCGCGGGACGTTCGTCGTGACGCGCGCCTGCGTGCCGTACCTGCGCGAGGGCGACAACCCGCACATCCTCACCCTCTCGCCGCCGATCTCGCTCGAGGAGCGCTGGCTCGGGCCGCACATCGGCTACACGCTCGCGAAGTACGGGATGAGTCTCCTGGCGCTCGGCTTCGCGGCGGAGTTCCGCGAGGAGGGGATCGCCTCCAACGCACTCTGGCCGCGCACGCTGATCGCGACCGCCGCGGTCCAGAACCTGCTCGGCGGTGACACGGCGATGGCGAAGTCGCGCCGGCCCGAGCTGTACGCGGACGCCGCGTACGCGGTCCTCACGCGCCCGAGCCGCGAGTGCACGGGGAACACGTTCCTGTGCGAGGACGTGATGGCGCAGGAGGGCGTGACCGACTTCGAGGCCTACTCCTACGTGCCGGGCGCCGAGCCGGCGGTGGACCTGTTCGTCGACGGGATCGACCCGGCATGAGCACCGAGCTGCGGATCCTCGTCGTCCCCGGCGCGCTGCGCGAGCGCTCGCTGAACCGCGCGCTCGCCCGCGCCGCGGTGCGCGAGGCGCCGGACGGCGTGGCGATGGCCCTCCACGAGCTGCACGGGATCCCGCTCTACGACGGCGACGTCGAAGCGGCGGGGATGCCCGAGCCGGTGGCGGCGTGGCGCGCGGCGATCGCCGGCGCGGACGCGCTGCTGTTCTGCACGCCCGAGTACAACAGCTCGGTCCCGGGCGTGCTGAAGAACGCGATCGACTGGGCCTCCCGCGGGCCCGACTCGCCGCTCGGCGGGAAGCCCGCCGCGATCGCCGGCGCCTCGCCGGGCCGCTTCGGCACCGTGCGCTCGCAGACCCACCTGCGCCAGGTGCTCCAGTTCTGCGGCGTCGAGGTGATGGCGAAGCCCGAGCTCTACCACGCCCAGGCGGCCGGCCTCGTCGGCGAGGACGGCGAGTGGCGCGACCCCGAGGCGCTGGAGCGACTGCGCACGCACCTCGAGGCGTTCGCGGTGTGGGTGCGGGCGCGCGGCTGAGCTACGTCTCGGGCCGGTCCCGCCGGCTCGGGGGGCCGGCGGGGGAGGGATCGTCGAACGAGAAGCTCCCGTCGGCTTCGAGGACGACGCAGCGCACAGCGCTCAGGTCCGTGACGCCCTGCTCGCGCGCTTCCCCGGCCAGCTCCTCCACGGTGAGCCGCTCGACGCGCAGGGCCTCGTCGAGCGGACGGCCGCGCCACAGGACGACCGTCGGCGCACCCTCGAGCACCTCGGCCGCGCGGCGCGAGCGGAACGTCAGCCACGACAGCACGAGGACCCAGGTGGCGACCGTCGACGCGGCGATCGCCGCGCCGGTGACGGACATGTCCTCCTGGGTGATCCCCTGCTGGATGATGTCACCGAGCACGACGAGCAACAGCAGCTCGAACGGCGTCGTCTCGCTCAGCTCGCGCTTGCCGAGCGCCCGCGTGAGCAGATAGAGCAGCGCGAAGACCGCGCTGGCACGCAGGACGATCTCCATCAGGGCAGGACCCTGGTGGTCACGAGGACGCTTGCGACTGGGGTGTCCCGGTCCAGCAGAGCCACCCGCGCCACGCGGCGCCCCTGGAACGACGGGTCGATCCGGGCATCGATGCGCGCCCGGAACCGCACGCCGACGGCCGGCGGATCGAACTCGAGCACGACGGTGCGCCCCTCGGCGCGTTGCGCGGCCGGCTCCGGGACGATCGCGTTCGCATCCCAGATGTCGAAGTACCCGCCGGACACGGCGAGACGCAGCGGACGGTCGCCGAACCCGCCCGGCCGCTCGACCTCGAGCGTCAGCGGGGCCGACAGCCCACGGCGCGTGAGCTGCTCGTAGCCCACCCGCAGGACCGTGCCGTCCGCCGCGCGCCCGTTCGCCGTGCGCGTTCGGGGCCCGAGCGTCCCGGCTGCCGCCGTGATGGTCATGGCCACGAGCAGGGCGGCGAGCACGCGCCGCACGAGACGCTCGCGGCGGGCTCGGCGCAGCGTCGTCGCGGGATCGAGGTCGAAGGTGCGCACCGGGACATTCGGGTCCGGCCGGGCGGGTCAGCACCGCCCGGCCGGATGCTCTCGTACCCGCGCGCGAGGGCGGTGAACCGTGACCCGGGATTCACCCGGACGGTCGCGGGGGTAGGCGGTGGGCATGGCACGCGACACACCCCCGGCGGTTCCCCCGCGCGAGTCCGACCAGCTCCCGGAGGAGCAGCCCGCGCCGGCGCACCCCGGGACGCCGTCCAGCCCGCAGCGCCGCAGGGAGCAGACGGGCGGAGACCCGCGCCCGCGGCCCACGACTCGCCGGAACACGGGTGAGCCGGAACCGCGGCGCTGATCAGCGATCCCGATCCGCCGGCGGCGCCGGCGCGGAACGGCTCTCGGGAGCCTCCCCGGTCACGACCCGGTGGACCGGCCGCGGAGCGGTCTCCTCCCGCGGGTCACGAGGCGTCTCCTGCGTGACGCTGCGTGCACGCAGCATCATCACCGCCAGCCCGATCAGCAGCACCGGCCCGGCGATCAGCAGGATCAGCAGCAGGAACAGCGTGGCAGGGTCGAACGCGAGGATCATGCCGCGGGACTACCCGGGTCGCCCTGCGCCGAAACCGTCGGCGTGGCGAGCTCCCGCAGTGCCGCTCCGAGCTCGGCGCGCAGCCCCGCGAGATCGCGCAGGAGGCAGCGCTGGCTGTCCGCTGCGGCACGTGAGGCGCGGGCGAGCTCGGGATCGCTGCTGCCGATCGCCGCGAGCGCTTCGTAGCCGCGCAGCAGGCGGGCGCCGACGCGCTGCGCCTGGAGGACGAGCAGCTCGTCCCGGGTGAGCTCCGAGCCGGCCGCCGGGACGGCCCCGGGCAGCGCCGGGGCGAGCGGCTCGGGAA
>JALOLQ010000296.1 GCA_025455895.1 Solirubrobacteraceae bacterium | reverse complement strand
CGACTCCTCGAGGATCTTCTGGTGGCGGCGCTGGACCGAGCACTCGCGCTCGCCCAGGTGCGTGACGGCGCCGTGGTGGTCGCCGAGGATCTGGATCTCGACGTGCCGGCCGGAGGGCACGTAGCGCTCGAGCAGCAGCGTGTCGTCGCCGAAGGCGTCCGCGGCCAGGCGCCGTGAGGAGGCGACGGCCGCCTCGAGCGCCTCCGGCGCCTCGACGACCTGCATGCCCTTGCCGCCGCCGCCGGCCGAGGGCTTGACCAGCAGCGGGTAGCCGACGCCCGCGGCGGCCTCGCGCAGCGCGTCGCCCTCGAGGCCGGTCGCGTCGACGTCCGGCAGCACGGGGACGCCGGCCTCGGCGAGCAGGCGCTTGGCGCCGAGCTTCGAGCCCATCCGCTCGATCGCCTCGGGTGAGGGGCCGACGAAGACGATCCCGGCGTCGGCGCAGGCCTGCGCGAACGCGGCGTTCTCGGCCAGGAACCCGTAGCCGGGGTGGATCGCGTCGGCGCCGGTGCGCCGCGCGGCCTCGACGATCGCCTCGCCCCGCAGGTAGGACTCGGCCGGCGCGGCGCCGCCGAGCCGCACCGCGAGGTCGGCCTGACGCGTGAACAGGGCGTCCGCGTCCGGGTCGGAGTGCACGGCGACGGTGCGGATCCCCATCGCGCGCGCGGTGCGGATGATGCGGCAGGCGATCTCGCCGCGGTTGGCGACGAGCAGGGTGCGGATCGGGCGCAGCTCGGTCATCGGGTCACATCCGGAAGACGCCGTAGCCCTGCGCGCCGCGGATCTCGGCCCCGTGCACCGCCGAGAGCGCGAGCCCGAGCACCGTGCGGCTGTCGCGCGGGTCGATGATGCCGTCGTCGAAGACGCGGCCGGACATCGAGAGCGCCAGCGACTGCGACTCGATCATCTGCTCGACGCCCGCGCGCATCTGCGCGTCGGCGTCGGCGTCGAACTCCTGCCCGCGCGACTCGGCCGCCGCGCGCGCGACGATCGAGAGCACGCCCGCGAGCTGGGCGCCGCCCATGACCGCGATCTTCGCGTTCGGCCAGGCGAAGGTGAAGCGCGGCTCGTAGGCGTCGCCGCTCATCCCGTAGTTGCCGGCGCCGTAGGAGCCGCCGCAGATCATCGAGATGTGCGGCACCGCGGAGTTCGAGACCGCGTTGATCATCTGCGCGCCGTGCTTGATGATCCCGCGCTGCTCGTACTCGCGGCCGACCATGTAGCCGGTCACGTTGTGCAGGAAGAGCAGCGGCACGTCGAGCTGGTTCGTGAGCTGGATGAACTGCGTGGCCTTCTGGGCCTCCTCGCTGAAGATCACCCCCTGGACGTTGGCGACGATCCCCACCGGGAAGCCGTGGATCGCGGCCCAGCCGGTGGTCAGCGAGGTGCCGTAGGCGGGCTTGAACTCGTCGTAGTCCGAGCCGTCGACGATCCGCGCGATGACCTCGCGCATGTCGAACGGCTCCTTGAGGTCGATCGAGGCGATCCCCGCCAGCTCGTCCGGGTCGTGCGCGGGCTCGCGCACCGGCAGCACGCTCGCGCCCGGGCCGTGCTTGCGCCAGTTCAGGCGCCGCACGACCTGGCGGCACAGGCGGATCGCGTCCGGCTCGTCGAGCGCGAGGTAGTCCCCCAGGCCCGAGACGCGGGCGTGCATCTCGGCCCCGCCGAGCTCCTCGTCGCCGGACTCCTCGCCGGTCGCCATCTTCACCAGCGGCGGCCCGCCGAGGAACACCTTCGAGCGCTCCTTGATGAAGATCGTGTAGTCCGCCATCCCCGGGTTGTAGGCGCCGCCCGCGGTGGCGTTGCCGAAGACGACCGAGATGTTCGGGACGCCGGCCTGCGAGAGCTGCGTCTGGCGGCGGAAGCCCTCGCCGCCGGGCACGAAGACGTCGGCCTGGGTCGGCAGGTCGGCCCCGCCCGACTCGGTGAGCGAGATCAGCGGCAGGCGGTTCACGCGCGCGGCCTCGAAGGCGCGCATGGCCTTGCGGAACGTGTACGGGTTCTGCGTGCCGCCCTTGACGGTCGCCTCGCTGGCGGTGATCACGCACTCGACGCCCTCGACCACCCCGATGCCGGTGATCGCGCTCGCGCCCGTCTTGAACTGCGTGTCGTAGGCGGCGAACGGGCTCAGCTCGAGGAACGCGCTGTCGCGGTCGAGCAGCAGCTCGATCCGCTCGCGCGGGAGCAGCTTGCCGCGGTCGCGGTGGCGCTGGAGGTAGCGCTCGCCGCCGCCGGCGCGCACGTCGGCGAGGATCTCGTCGAGCTGCGCGACCAGCTCGAGCATGCCCTCGCGCTTGCGCGCGAAGTCCGGCGCGGCGCGGTCGACGCTCGTGGCCAGGACGGTCATGGCGCCGAACGCTAGCACGCTTGTTGGCGCCGCGCCAAGAAGGGCTGTCGGCGCGCTAACCCTGCGGAGCGCCGCCGCAGCCGCGCCAGATCAGTGCGGCGATCCGCTGCGGCCAGTCGCGCGGCGGCGCCTGGCCGGCGAGCGCGATCGCGTACCAGCTGCCGGTGAACGCGCTCACCGCGAGCGGCAGGTCGGCGTCGTCCGCCAGCAGCCCCCGCTCCCGCGCGCGGCGCAGGATCGCGAGGATCCGGCGCCGCCGCGGCACCACGATCCGCTCGCGGAAGAGCGCCACGAGCGCCGGGTCGGCCGAGGACAGCAGCATCGTCCCGATCATCGAGAGCCCGTCGGGCCGCGTGATCCCGCGGCGGAACGCCTGGAGCTCCTCGACGAGGTCCGCGAACGGGTCCTCGGTGGCCGGCCGGTCGGCCGCCGCCGACATCGAGGCGATCGCCGCCGTGGCGAGGTCGGCCTTCGAGCCCCAGCGCCGGTAGACGGCCTGCCGGGTCGTCCCCGCCGCCTCGGCGACGGCCGAGACCGACAGCGACTCGTAGCCCGCCGCCGCCAGCGCGCGGCGCGCCTCCTCGAGCACGCGCGCATCGATCGCCGCGTCCCGCGGCCGGCCCGGACCCCGCTCGTTCACGCCGGGATCGTAGCGTTTCATTACGTACCAGCATTGTATTGCTATTCTCCGCGCGCCCAGCGTCCCACGAGAGGAGCACCCGATGCCCGCCACGCTCGACGTCCTGCATCCCGAGTCCCCGAAGCGCGTCCTGATGGTCGCCTCGAACCCGTCCGTCTCCCCGCAGACCGGCTGGCC
>JALOLQ010000295.1 GCA_025455895.1 Solirubrobacteraceae bacterium | reverse complement strand
GAGCTCGGTGACCGCGCTCGGCGAGCTGAACCGGATGCATCAGTTCCGCGACAAGTCGCTCGTCCAGCGCGAGCTCGTCTCCGCCGGGCTGCTCTTCTATCCGGTGCTCCAGGCCGCCGACGTGCTCGCCTACCGCGCCGGCGAGGTGCCGGTCGGCGAGGACCAGCGTGAGCACCTCGAGCTCATGCGCGAGATCGCCCGGCGCTTCAACGCGCGCTTCGCCGGGGAGGGCGAGGAGATCCTCGTCGTGCCCGAGCACCGGATCCCGCAGGTCGGCGCGCGGATCATGGATCTCCAGGACCCGACCCGCAAGATGTCCACCACCGGCGGCAGCGAGGAGGGGACGGTGCTCGTGCTCGACGAGCCGAAGGTCATCGAGAAGAAGATCAAGCGCGCGGTGACCGACTCGGACGACCCGCCGGCCATCCGGCGCGGCGAGGACAAGCCCGGCGTCACGAACCTCATCGACATCCTCGCCGCGTGCAGCGATCGCACGCCGCGCGAGGTCGTCGCCTCGCTCGCGGACGCGCGCGGCTACGGCGACCTCAAGGCGGCCACGGCCGATGCCGTGATCGCCGAGCTGACCCCGGTCCGCGAGCGCTACGCCGAGCTGCGCCCCGACGAGGCGGCGCTCGAGGCGATCCTCGCGGCGGGCGCCGAGCGCGCCCGGGAGATCGTCCGCGGCACGCTCGCCGACGTGCGCGGGGCCATGGGCGTCGGCCCCCGCCGCTGAGCGGCCGTGCCGGGCGGCGGGATCGGCCGCGGTCTGCCGCCCGCCGTGCGGCGGGTCGTCGCGCTGGTCGCCGTCGTCGTCTTCGTGGACACGATGTTCTACGCGGCGCTCGCGCCGATCCTGCCCGAGCTCGAGCGCGAGTTCGACCTCGGCAAGGCGGGCTCGGGCGTCCTCGTCGGCTCCTACCCGGTCGCGCAGGCGCTCGCCGCGCTCGGCGCCGGCTGGCTGGCCGCCCGCCACGGCGCCCGCACGCTCGTGATCGTCGGCCTCGCGGTGATGTCGGCCGCGGGCGTCCTCTTCGCGCTCGGGCAGAGCGCCGAGGTGCTCGTCGGCGCGCGCTTCGTCCAGGGCCTCGCCGGCGTGTGCTCGTGGACGGCGGGGCTTGCGTGGCTCGCGCAGGTCGCCCCCGAGGGCCGGCGCGCGGAGCTGCTGGGCTTCGGGATCGGGGCCGGCATCGTCGGGGCGCAGTTCGGCCCGGCGCTGGGAACGCTCGCCGACCTGACGAGCCGCGAGGCCGCCTTTCTCGGCGCCGCTGCGCTCGGCCTGCCGCTGATCGCCTGGGCGCTGGTCACGCCCGCGCCGCGCGTGCGCCGCGCCACGACCGGCGCGTCGCCGCGCCTGCTGACCCGCGACGGCGTGTTCCGCGCCGCGCTGTGGCTCACGCTGCTGCCGTCGCTGGGCTTCGGCGCCGCCGAGGTGCTGTTGCCGCTGCGGCTCGACGAGCTGGGAGCGACCGCGCTGGCGATCGGCGCGGCGTTCTTCGTCGCCGCCGGCGTGGAGGCGGTGATCAGCCCGGTGGTCGGCCGCGTCGCCGACCGGCGCGGCATCGTCCCCGTCGTGCGCGCGGGCGCGGTCCTCGCCGCCGCCGGCCTCGTCGTGCTGGTCGTCCCGAGCGCGCCGGTGCTCGTCGCCGCGGTGTTCGTCGTCACCTCGGCCGGGCTCGGGGCGCTGTGGGTGCCCGCGGGCAGCGCCGTCTCGCTGCGGGCCGAGGCGCTCGGCGTCGACCAGGGCTGGGCGTTCGCGCTCTCGAACCTCGCCTGGTCGGCCGGCGTCGCGCTCGGCGCGCTCGGCGGCGGCGGGCTCGGCGAGGCCGCCGGTGACCTGCTCCCCTACGGGCTGATCGCGGCGACGCTCGTGCTGAGCGCGGCGTTCGTGCTGCCGCGGCTCGAGCGACCCTCCGGGGGTTCGGTGGGCGCCGCCGGGCCACCGGCCCCCCGGTCCGGCGCCTGAGCGGCACATCGGAGGTTCGGTGGACGGTGCGGGGGCACCGACCCCCCGCCCGGCCGTCGCCCGCAGGCCCCATCCGGGACGCCCGTTAGCGTGCCCGCCGTGATCGCCGCCGAGCTCGAGCTCGACCTCGAGGTCTTCACGGGCCCGTTCGACCTGCTGCTGACGCTCGTCCTGCGCGAGGAGGTCGACCTGCTCGAGGTCGAGCTCGCCGACGTCGTCGTGAGCTACCTCGACGTGCTCGAGGCGCGCGGCGAGCTCGATCTCGAGGTCGCCACGGAGTTCCTGGTGCTGATCGCGGCGCTGCTGGAGCTCAAGTCGCGGCTCATGCTGCCGCGCGAGGACGAGGACCTGCTCGAGGGCCTCGAGCCCGGCGAGGCCGCCGAGGAGCTGCTCGCGCGGATGCTCGAGGCGCGCCGCTACCGCCGCGCCGCCGAGCACCTCGCCGGCCGCCTGGCGGCCGAGCACGGCCACCGCTTCCGCACCGCCCCGCCGCCCGCGTTCCTGCGCCGCGTCACCTACGAGCACACCGAGGCCGTCTACGACCCGGCCCAGCTCGGCGCCGCGCTCGGCGGCCTGCTGCGCACCCCCGCGCCGCTCGACCTCGGGCACGTGAGTGCTCCGCGCGTCCAGGTGGCCGAGCGGCTCGCGCACCTGCGGCGCCTGCTGCGCTCCGGCGCCGTGTCGTTCGACGAGGCGGTCGCCGGCGCCGACCGGATGACCGTCGCCGTCACGCTGTTCGCGCTGCTCGAGCTCTACAAGCAGGGCGAGGCGACCTGGGAGCAGCCGGCGGCGTTCGGCCCGATCGCGATCGCCGCGACGACCCGTGACGAGGCGCACCTGCCCGCCGACGGCAGCGGCTGGCCCCCGCACGTCCACGGCCTGAGAGAGGTTGGTGCCGCATGACCCCGCTCGCGCGCACGCTCGAGGCGCTGCTGTTCCTGAGCCCCGAGCCGGTCCCGGCCGCGGCACTCGCCGAGGCCGCCGAGGCCCCGGCGGAGGAGGTCGCCGCGGCGCTCGAGGAGCTCGCCGCGCAGTACGCGCCCGGCGCGCGCGGCCTCGTCCTGCGCGAGCTCGCCGGCGGCTGGACGCTCGCGACCTCGCCGGACCAGGAGGACGCCGCGCGGCGCCTGCTCGCCAAGCCGCGCACCCCGCCGCTCACGCCCGCCCAGGCCGAGACGCTGTCGATCGTCGCCTACCTCCAG
>JALOLQ010000294.1 GCA_025455895.1 Solirubrobacteraceae bacterium | reverse complement strand
GCTCAGCCTGACGCTCGCCTCCCCGGTCGTCGTCTGGGGGGCGTGGCCGTTCCACGCGGCGGCCTGGCGCAACGCGCGCCACGGCACCGCGACGATGGACACGCTCGTCTCGCTCGGCGTGCTCGCCGCGTACCTGTGGTCGCTGTGGGCGCTGTTCCTCGGCGACGCCGGGATGCCCGGGCTGGAGATGCCGTTCGAGCTCGTGCCCGAGCGCGGCGCGGGGACCGACGCGATCTACCTCGAGGTGGCCGCGGTCGTCACGACGCTGATCCTGCTCGGCCGCTGGCTCGAGGCGCGCGCCAAGCGCCGGGCCGGCGCGGCGATCCGCGCGCTGCTCGAGCTCGGCGCCAAGGACGTCGCGCTGCTCGGCGAGGACGGGCGCGAGCGCCGCGTCCCGGTCGAGCAGCTCGCCGCGGGGATGCGCTTCGTCGTGCGCCCCGGCGAGAAGGTGGCGACCGACGGCCTCGTCGAGGAGGGCCGCTCGGCGATCGACATGAGCCTGCTCACCGGCGAGTCGGTCCCGGTCGAGGTCGGGCCCGGGGACGAGGTCGCGGGGGCGACGGTGAACGCCGGCGGGCGGCTCGTCGTGCGCGCGACGCGCGTCGGCTCGGACACCGCACTCGCGCAGATCGCGAGGCTCGTGACCGAGGCCCAGAGCGGCAAGGCGCCGGTGCAGCGCCTGGCCGACCGCGTCTCGGCGGTCTTCGTGCCGGTCGTGCTGGCGATCGCGCTCGGCACGCTCGGCTTCTGGCTGCTGAGCGGCGAGAGCACGGCGTTCGCGTTCACCGCGGCCGTCTCGGTGCTGATCATCGCCTGCCCGTGCGCGCTCGGCCTCGCCACGCCGACGGCGCTGATGGTCGGCACCGGCCGCGGCGCGCAGCTCGGGCTGCTGATCCGCGGCCCGGAGGTCCTCGAGTCGACCCGCCGCGTGGACACGATCGTGCTCGACAAGACGGGCACGGTGACGACCGGGCGGATGAGCCTGCAGGCGGTGATCACCGCCGAGGGCATCACGCGGGACGAGGCGCTGCGGATCGCCGGCGCGCTCGAGCACGCCTCCGAGCACCCGATCGCGCGGGCGATCGCCGCCGCGGCCACGGGCGAGCTCGGCGACCTCCCCGGCGTCGAGGGGTTCGTCGCGCGCGAGGGCCTCGGCGTCGAGGGCGTGGTCGAGGGCCACGCGGTGCTCGCCGGGCGCCCGGCGCTGCTCGCGGGGCGCGGGATCGCGCTGCCCGCGGCGCTCGACGAGGCGCGCCGCGCCGCCGAGGCCGCCGGGCGGACGGCGATCGCGGTCGCCTGGGACGGCGAGGCCCGCGCGGTGCTCGTCGTCGCCGACACGGTGAAGCCCACCTCGGCCGCGGCGATCGCCGACCTGCGCGCGCTCGGGCTGCGGCCGGTGCTGCTGACCGGCGACAACGCCGCCACGGCGCGGGCGGTCGCCGCCGAGGTCGGGATCGACGAGGTCATCGCCGAGGTCCTCCCCGGCGAGAAGGCCGACGTCGTCGCCGGGCTCCAGGCGCAGGGGCGCGTCGTCGCCATGGTCGGCGACGGCGTGAACGACGCGCCCGCGCTCGCACGCGCCGACCTGGGCCTGGCGATCGGCACGGGAACCGACGTCGCGATCGAGGCCTCGGACCTCACGCTCGTCTCCGGCGACCTGCGCGCCGCGGGCGACGCGATCCGCCTGAGCCGCGCGACGCTGCGCACGATCAAGCAGAACCTCGGCTGGGCCTTCGGCTACAACCTCGCCGCGCTCCCGCTCGCCGCGCTCGGCCTGCTCAACCCCGTGATCGCCGGCGCGGCGATGGCGTTCTCGAGCGTCTCGGTGGTCTCGAACGCGCTGCGGCTGCGGCGCTTCCGCTCGGCGCGATCGGCCTGAGCGCCGCGGTCGGCTAGAGGTTCGGCGTCTTGCCGGTCGTCCGCTTCGGCGCGCACGTGCGGTAGGTGCGCTTGCCGGAGATGATCGCGCCGGTCGTCGTGATCACCGTGATCTGGACGGTGAAGCGGCCCTTCGGCAGCCCGCGCAGGTCCACCGGCGCGGTCAGGCGCCTGCCCTTCACGACGCGCACGCGCTTCTTGTTGACGAACACGATCGCCGTCTCGTACTTCAGGTTCTTGCGCTTGCGGATCCGGATGCGGAACTTGCGGCGGCTGACGCACTTCTTGTTCGACGGGACGCTGATCACGCCGTTCGGCCCGAACGCCGGCGGCAGGCCGCCGGGCTGGACCGGCGCGGGGCCGGTGGTCACGCCGGCCTTGCAGGCCCCGGGCGCGGCGGCCCCGACGATCAGGTCGTCGAGCAGCACGGTCGAGTCGAGGATCCCGTCGCCCTGGTCGAAGATCGAGAGGAACAGCGAGCGCGTGCCCGGGGTGACGGTCGTCGAGGCGCGCAGGATCTGGGTCGCCGCGTCGTAGACGGTGCCGGCGGCCTCGGCCGGGGCGACGGTCGCCGGGCCGGTGGCGTTGATGCTGACGACGTTGTTCGCCGGGTCGAAGGCGAAGTTCCCGGGCGCGGTGATCGCCGAGGCGGAGGTCGTCCACGTCGTCGTGCCGAGCTCGGCGATGAACGCGTCGTTGTACTGGCGCCCGACGTACTCGGGGAACTCCTCGGAGGCGAACCGGAAGGCGAAGGTCACGCAGTTGGCGCCCGAGGGGACCTTGAGGTCGAGCTTCAGGACCGTCGCGTCGCGGTCCGAGCCGGCCGGCGTGCGCGCCATCGCACCGAGGCTGAGGCTGGCCCCCGCGCCCTGGCTGGCGTTCTGCGCTGCGGCGGCGTCACCGGAGGAGAGGATCACGTAGCGCCCGCCCTGCTTCGGGAAGCCCGCGAGCGCGACGTCCGAGACGGCGGCCGGGTTGCCGTTCGGCGGGATCGTGACGAACGAGGCCCCGGTGACCTGCGCGCTCCCGCCCTCGGTCAGCGCGGACGCGAGGTCGCCGGCGCTGCGCGTCGGCGTGATCGCGGCGCCGGCCGGAGCGGGCGCGAGCAGGGCGAGGCCGGCGGCGAGCGCCGGGACGATCCGTCGTCTCGAGGGGTGCTGGTCCATGCCCCGCGACGCTACGCGCGGGACCCGGCCGGTTCATCGGGGCGGGCGGCGGACCGTTGCCCCGTAGGCAACACGGAGCCGGGTCGTGCCGATCCACGGTCCGGGATCCGGGGCGTCGTGGTGTCAGGC
>JALOLQ010000032.1 GCA_025455895.1 Solirubrobacteraceae bacterium | reverse complement strand
GGCGCGCTGGCCTGCGCCGCGCTCGGGCCGGCGGCGGCGCTGGCGCTCGTCCGCGCGCGCCGTCGGCGCTGGCGGCGCGCGCTCGCGGCGGACGCCTCCGGCGCCTGCCGGGCGCTCGCCGACGCGCTGTCGGGCGGCGCACCGCTGCCGGCCGCGCTCCCCGGCGCGGCGCGCGACGGTGCGCTCGGCCCGGCGGCGCGCGGCGCGCTGGGCGCTCTGGCCGGCGCGGTGGCCGCGGGCGACCCGCTCGACCGCGCGCTGCGGCGCCTGGCCGAGCGCGCCGGTCCCGGCCCGTGGGAGGCGCTGGCCGCGGCGCTGCTGCTCCAGCGGCGCTCGGGCGGCGACCTCGCGCGGCTGCTGCGCGACCTCGCGGCCTCCGCCGAAGCCGTCACGCGGGCCGAGGCCGACGCGCGCGAGGCGAGCGCCCAGGCGCGGCTCACCGCGCGGATCGTCGTGCTGCTGCCGCTGCTCGGCGCGCTGCTGGCCGAGGCCGCGGCGCCCGGGACCGCCGCGCACGTGCTGGCGGCGCCGCTGCCGGCGGCGCTCGCGGCGCTCGCGCTGGTGCTCCAGGTCGTGGCGCTCGTCGTCGTCGGGCGGATCGCGCGGGTGGGGGAGGGGTGAGCGGCGCGGCGCTGCTCGCCGGGCTCGCCGCGGCCCTCGGGGTGCTCGCGCTCGGCGAGGCGGTCCGCCTGCGCCCGCGGCGCCGGCGTCTCGCGCGTGCGGGCCGTGTGCGCGCGGGGTGGCGGCGGCTGGCGGCGCGCACCGGTCTGCCCGCGCCGCCCCCGGGTCTGGCCGCGCGCGTCGCGGCCGCGGGCCTGCCGGCCGGGATCGGCGTGCGCGAGGTGATGGCGCTGAAGTGCGCGCTGGCCCCGGCGGTCCTGCTCGCCGCGCTCACCCCGGCCGCGCTGCTCCCGAGCCGCGCCGGCACGCTCGTGCTGCTGCTCGCACCGGCGGCCGGGTTCGCGGCGCCCGATCTCGCGCTCGCCCGGCGGGCGCGGCGGCGCGCCTGCGCGCTGCGCGCCGAGGCCCCCGCGGTCCTCGACCGGCTGCGCCTGGCCGTCGAGGCGGGGCTCGCCCCCGGCGCGGCGCTCGAGCACGCCGCCCGTGACGGCCGCGGACCGCTGTCGGCCGAGTTGCGCGCCGCCGGCGCGGCGATCGCCTGCGGCGCGGGGCGCGCGGCGGCGCTCGAGCGCCTGCGCGCGCGCTGCCCGGCGCCCGAGGTCCACGCGCTCGCCGCCGCCCTCGCGCGAGCCGACCGCCATGGGGCGCCGCTCGGGCCCGCGCTCACCGCGCTCGCCGAGGGCGCGCGCGCCGAGCGCACCCGCCGCGTGCGAGAGCGCGCGCAGCGCGCGGCGCCGAAGATCCAGCTCGCGGTGGCGCTGCTGCTCGTGCCCGCCGCGCTGCTGCTGATCGCCGCGGGGCTCGTGGCCGGCCTCGCGTAGATCTCTGAAGGACTCCGGGCCCGGGCCGGCGAAGGCCTCCCACGATGCCCCACCGCGGACGCACAACCGGCGGACGGAAGCCTTCGGGAGGCGCAGGATCGCGTGCGGCCCGCCGATCTGCAGCCCGTCGTGCAGCCGCCGTGCCTCCGGCCCGGCCGGCCGGAATCCCCGATGGGCACTGGGCATCCGGCCCCTGACGGGGACGTCCGCCCGGCCCCGTGACGGGCCGGTGGGAAATTTTGTTGCGCCGGTGTTGCATTGTGGGAGAGGGTGGGTTAGGTTCCCGCTCGAGCGGACCGGGGTGGAGGGGCTCCTCCCACTCCTCCACCCCGGCCCGCGACTTCTTCTCGCCCCGGGGATCGGCGAGCACGGATGGCCTTTCGCGGCACCTACGACCACACGCTCGACGCAAAGAACCGGCTCACCGTCCCGGCGCGTTTCCGGGCGGAGCTCGCCGGCGGGGTCGTCCTCTTCAAGAACGTCGAGCGCTGCGTCTCGGTCTGGAAGCCCGAGGTCTACAACGGGTTCGTCGCCGGGGCGCTCGAGGGGCTGAACCCGCTCTCGCCCGAGGTCACCGACCTCCAGCGCTACTTCGCCGCCAACGCCTTCGACACCGAGCTGGACGGCGCGGGCCGGATCATGATCCCCCCGAAGTTCCTCGCCCACGCCGGGCTCGCGAAGGACGTGGTGGTCAACGGCATGATCGACCGCCTGGAGATCTGGGACCGCGAGGCGTGGGGCGGCGAGGACGAACGCCTCAGCGGCCGCGTCGCGCAGATCATCGCCGGGCTCGGCCAGAACCCCGCCACATGACCCCGATGCTGATGGCGACCGAGCACCTTCCCGTCCTCGCCGCCGAGACGCTCGAGCTCCTCGACCCGCGCCCCGGCGAGGTCGCCGTCGACGCGACGTTCGGCGCCGGCGGGCACAGCCGCCTGATCGCCGAGCGCCTGGGCCCCGACGGCCTGCTCGTGGCGATCGACCGCGACCCCGAGGCCTCGCAGCGCTTCGCCGTGTTCGCGCGCGAGGTCCCGTGCCGCACCCGCTTCGTGCCCGCCGCGTTCGCCGAGGGCCTCACCGGCCTGCGCGACGAGGGGCTGCGCGCCGACGTCGTGCTCTTCGACCTCGGGATGTCCTCGATGCAGGTCGACACCCCGGCCCGCGGCTTCTCCTACGCCGCCGAGGCGCCGCTCGACATGCGGATGGACCCCTCGCAGTCGCTCACCGCGGCCGACGTCGTCGGCACCTGGGACGAGCGCCGCCTGGCGCGCACGTTCCGCGAGTACGGCGAGGAGCGCTACGCGGGGCGGATCGCCCGCGCGATCGTGCGCGAGCGCGAGCGGCGCCCGCTGCGGACGACCACCGATCTCGTCGAGGTCGTGACCGCCGCCGTCCCCGCACCGGCGCGCTTCGCCGCCGGCCACCCGGCCAAGCGCGTCTTCCAGGCGATCCGGATCGCCGTGAACGACGAGCTGCGCGAGATCGACGAGGGCCTGCCGCCGGCGTGGGACCTGCTGCGCGAGAACGGGCGCTTTGCAGGGATTTCCTTCCACTCCCTGGAAGATCGCCGCGTGAAGCGCTTCCTGGCCGAGCTCGCCCGCGGCTGCGTCTGCCCGCCCGGCCTGCCGGTCTGCCGCTGCGGCCGCGTGCCGCAGGCCGAGCTGCTCACCCGCGGCATCGTCGCCGGCGAGGCCGAGGCCGCCGAGAACCCGCGCTCGCGCTCCGCGCGCCTGCGCGTCGCCCGCAAGCTGCACACGCTCGAGGGGAGCCCCGCATGACCCCGCCGCCCGCCGCCACCGCCGCCGGCCGGATCACCGGCGCGCCGCCCGCCGCCGGCCACCGCCGGCGCGTGCGCCACGGCGCGGCCCCCCGGGCGCCGCGCCGGGTCTCCGGCCCTGCCCGCCCGCGCGCCGCCCGCACCGCCGGGCCCGCCGTCGCGCTCCCGCGTCCCGGCCGGCTGCGGCTGCCGCGGCCGTCGCTGCCCCGCGTGCGCCCGCAGCACGCGGGCGCCGCCGCGGCGCGCGTCGCCGGCCTGCTGCGCGGGCGCGCACTGATCGTCGCCCTCGCCGCGATGCTGCTCGGCCTCGTCTTCCTCCAGGTCTCGCTGCTGAAGCTCAACACGCAGATCAGCCAGAACGTCGAGCGCGCGGCCGTGCTCGAGCGGGCCAACGCGGGCACGCGCGCGGAGATCGCGCGGCTCGACGCCGGCCGGCGCATCCAGGACGTCGCCGCGCAGCTCGGCATGGTCATGCCCGGGGCGGGCGCGCTCTGCTACCTCGACGCCCGCCGTCCGGGCGCCTGCACCGGCGGCGATCCCGCGGCCGCGGCGAGCGCCGTCGACCCGGCCGCCACCACCGCGCCGCCGCTGCCCGAGGACGCCGCCGCCGCGGAGGCCGTCGAGCCCGCCGTCGACCCGGCGGCCGTCGCCGCGCCCGAGCCCGTCGCGGCCGCGCCCGAGCCGGCCGCCGCCGCACCGGCCCCGGCACCGGAGGTCGAGCCCGCGCCCGCCGCCGAGCCCGCGCCGGCGACGACCGACGCCGCCGCCACGGGCGGCCTCGACGCCAGCGGAGGGGCCGCCGGCTGATGGACCTCGTCGAGCGCCGCATCGGGCTGCTCTTCGCGCTGTTCCTCGGGCTGCTGGCGATCGCCGCCGTGCGCGCCGGCTACATGGGGGTCGTCAAGGGCGGCGGCCTCTCGAACGTCGCCTCCTCGCAGCAGGTGGACGAGCGCGTCGTGCCCGCCCGGCGCGGCGCGATCACCGACCGCCACGGCGCGCCGCTCGCCACGAGCGAGCCGGCCGACGACGTCTCGGCGACGCCCTACCTCGTGAAGAACCCGGTCGCCGTCGCGGCGAAGCTCGCCCCGATCCTCGGCGTCGAGGAGGCCACGCTCGTGAAGGAGCTGGCGCGGCGCGACACGGGGTTCGTCTACCTCGCCCGCCGCCTGCCCGCCGACAAGGCCGACAAGGTCAAGGCGCTCGGCCTCGAGGGCGTCGACCTGACGCCCGGCTACCTGCGCGCCTACCCGCGGGGGATGCTCGCCTCGCAGGTGATCGGGGCGGTCGGCACCGACGGCAACGGCCTCTTCGGGCTCGAGTACGAGCGCGACAAGGCGTTGCGCGGCCGCGACGGCGAGCAGCGCACCGTCTTCGACGGCGGGCGCGATGCGATCAGCGTGCGCGACGTCGCGCCGACGGTGCCCGGCGCCGGGCTGCGGCTGACGCTCGACGCCGAGGTCCAGGCCCGCACCGAGGAGGTGCTCCAGGGCGTCGGCGAGACCTTCCGGCCCAAGGGCGCCTCGGCGATCGTCATGGACCCGCGCAGCGGCCACGTGCTGGCGATGGCCAACTGGCCGCGGATCAACGCCAACGACCCGGGCTCCGCGCCGGCGTGGGCGACGCAGAACCGGGCCGTCGGCTTCACCTTCGAGCCGGGCTCGACCTTCAAGGCGTTCACCGTCGCCGGCGCGCTCGAGGACGGCGAGGTCACGCCGTCGACCTCGTTCAACCTGCCGCCGAAGATCCAGGTCGCCGACCGGCTGATCGGCGAGTCGCACGACCGCGGCTACGTGACGCTCGACACCGCCGGCATCGTGGCCCAGTCGAGCAACGTCGGCTCGATCATGATCGGCCAGCGCCTCGGGGCCAAGCGCTTCGACCACTGGGTGCGCCGGTTCGGCTTCGGGCGCCCGACCGGCGTCGCGCTGCCCGGCGAGGAGCAGGGCGTCGTGCTCGACCTCGACGACTACTCGGGCTCCTCGATGGGCAACCTGCCGATCGGCCAGGGCGAGCTCGTGACCCCGATCCAGATGGCCGCCGCGTACTCGGCGATCGCCAACGGCGGCGTCCTGCGCACCCCGCAGATCGTCCAGGCGGTCGACGGGCGGCCGGTGCGCCGCGCGCCGGGCCGGCGCGTCGTCTCGAGCCGCACCGCCTTCGAGCTGCGCAAGATGCTCGCCGGCGTCTTCGCGCCGGGCGGCACCGCCAGCGAGGTCGCGATCCCCGGCTACGAGCTGGCCGGCAAGACGGGCACCGCGAACAAGGTCGACGCCGCCAGCGGCACCTACTCCGAGGAGCGCTACGTCGCCTCGTTCGTGGGGATGGCGCCGGCCGAGCGCCCGCGCCTGCTGATCTCCGTGCTCGTGGACGAGCCGAAGGGCGCGATCTACGGCGGCGAGGTCGCCGCCCCGGCGTTCGGGAAGATCGCCTCGTTCGCGCTGCCCTACCTGCGCATCCCCCCGTCGTAGCGCGGGGATACCCTGCCCGCGATGCGGCTGCGCGACCTCCTCGCCGACGCCGGGCCCTCCGCCGCGGGAGCCGGGGACGTCGAGATCGCCCGGCTCGCCTACGACGACCGCGAGGCCGGGCCCGGCACGCTCTTCTTCTGCGTCCCCGGCTTCACCCGCGACGGCCACGACTTCGCCCCCGGCGCGGTGGCGCGCGGGGCCGCGGCGCTCGTCGTCCAGCGCCCGCTCGGGCTCGGCGTCCCGGAGGTGCTCGTCGCGGACGTGCGCGCCGCGATGGCCCCCGCCGCCGCGCGCCTGCACGGCGATCCGACCGCGCGCCTGCGCATGGCCGGCATCACGGGCACGAACGGGAAGACGACGACGGCGTTCCTCACCCGCTCGCTGCTCGAGGCCGCCGGCCTGCGCACCGGGCTGCTGGGCACCGTCGAGCAGGTCGTCGGCGGCGTCGCGCAGCCCGCGGTGCGCACGACGCCCGAGGCGATCGACCTCCAGGCGACCTTCGCGCGGATGCTCGAGGCCGGCGACGCGGCGTGCGTGATGGAGGTCTCCTCGCACGCGCTCGCGCTGCACCGCGCCGACGCGGTCCACTGGGACGCCGCGGTGTTCACGAACCTCACCCAGGACCACCTCGACTTCCACCCGACGATGTCGGACTACTTCCACGCCAAGCGCCGCCTCTTCACCGCCGGGCCGCGGGTGCGGATCGCCGTCGTCGACGACCCCTACGGGCGCCGCCTGGCCGGCGAGTTCCCGGGCACGGTCGGGGTCGGGATCGACAGCGAGGACGCCGCCCTGCGCGCGCACGACCTGCGCGCGGACGCGGCGGGCACGACGTTCGCGCTCGACGGGCGCGACTGGCGCGTTCCGCTGCCGGGGCGCTTCAACGTCCTCAACGCGCTCTGCGCGATCGCCGTCGCGCGGGCGCTGAGCGAGGCCGGCGACGACCTGCTGCGCGAGGCGCTCGCGGGCGCCGCGCGGGCGCCGGGGCGCTTCGAGCCGGTCGAGGCCGGCCAGGACTTCACCGTGCTGGTCGACTACGCGCACACGCCGGACTCGCTCGCGCTGGCGCTGCACGCCGCCCGCGAGCTGACCGCGGGCCGCGTGCTCGTCGTCTTCGGCTGCGGCGGGGACCGCGACCGCGGCAAGCGCCCGCAGATGGGCGCGATCGCCGCCGGCGCCTCGGACGTCGCGATCGTCACCTCGGACAACCCGCGCTCGGAGGACCCGGCGGCGATCATCGCGCAGGTCCTCGGCGGCGTCCCGGCGGATGCGCCGGCGCAGGTCGAGGCGATCGAGGACCGCGCGGACGCGATCGCGGCGGCCCTCGGGCGCGCCGCGCCCGGGGACGTCGTCCTGATCGCCGGCAAGGGCCACGAGCAGGGCCAGGACGCCGGCGGGCGCGTGCTGCCGTTCGACGACGCGCAGGTGGCGCGCGCCGCGCTCGAGGCACTCGCGGGCTGATGCGCGCCTGGGACGCCCAGCAGGTCGCCCACGCGGCCGGCGCCGAGGTCGCGGCCGCCGCGGCGGCGCTCGCGGCCGGGCCGCCCGGCCCGGCGGGCGTCGTGATCGACTCGCGCGCCGTGCGCCCCGGTGACCTCTTCGCCGGGCTTCCCGGCGAGCACCACGACGGCGGGCGCTTCGCCGCCCAGGCCCTCGCGGCCGGCGCCTGGGGCGTGCTCGTGGGTCCCGAGCACGCCGCCGCGGCGCGCGCGGCCGGCGGCGGGGCCGTGCTCACCGCGCCCGACCCGCTCGCTGCGCTCCAGGCGCTCGCCACCGCGTGGCGGCGCGCACTCGGCTGCGCGGTGATCGGCATCACCGGCTCGACCGGGAAGACCTCGACGAAGGACCTGCTGCGCGGGATGCTCGAGCCGCACCGGCGCGTCGTGGCGACCGAGCAGAACCTCAACACCGAGATCGGCGTGCCGCTGACGATCCTCGGGGCCCCCGAGGGCACCGAGGTGCTCGTGCTCGAGATGGCGATGCGCGGGCGCCACCAGATCGCCGAGCTCGTGGCGATCGCCGAGCCCGACGTCGGCGTGCTGGTGAACGTCGGCCCGGTGCACCTCGAGCTGCTCGGCTCGCTCGAGGCGATCGCCGCGACGAAGGCCGAGCTCGTCCGCGACCTCCCGGCGCACGGCACCGCGGTGCTGCCCGCCGACGAGCCGCTGCTCGACCCGCACCGGCGCGCCGACATCCGCACCGTCACCTTCGGCCCGGGTGGCGAGGTGGACGCGCTCCCGGAGGGGCTCACGATCCCGTTCGGCTCGGCCCACATGCGCCGCAACGCGCTCGCCGCGCTCGCGGCCGCGCGGGCGATCGGGGTCGAGCCCGCGGGCGCCGTGCGCGTGGCGCTCTCGCGGCTGCGCGGCGAGCGGATCGCGCTGCGCGAGGGCATCGTCGTCGTCAACGACTGCTACAACGCGAACCCGATGTCGATGCGCGCCGCCCTCGACGACCTCGCCGGGACCGCGCCCGGGCGCAAGGTGGCCGTGCTCGGCGACATGCTCGAGCTCGGTCCGGACGAGCGCGTCTTCCACGAGCAGCTCGGCGCGCAGGCGCGGGCGGCGGGCGTGGACGTGCTGATCACCGCCGGGCCCCTCGCCGCGCTGGCGGGCGCCGCCCACGGCGGCGAGGCCCACGCCGCCGCCACGGCCGCCGAGGCGGCCGAGCTGGCCTGCCGTCTCGCCGAGCCGGGGGACACGATCCTCGTGAAGGGCTCGCGCGGGGTCGGCCTCGAGGTCGTGGCCGAGGCGCTCGAGCGGGACCGGGGCTGAGCGGTGGGCGAGGTCCTGATCGGCGGCACGGCCGCGCTGCTGCTGTGCGTCTTCCTCTCGCCGAAGTTCATCGCGTTCATGCACGACCGCCAGTTCGGCCAGCACATCCGCGAGGAGGGGCCGGCCGGCCACCACGCCAAGGCGGGCACGCCGACGATGGGCGGCGTGATCATCATGCTCGCGATCAGCGTCCCGTTCCTGATCCTCACGAACGGCGACTGGCGGGCGATCGGCGTGTTCGGGACGATGCTCGCCTGCGCGGCGATCGGCTTCGCCGACGACTGGGTGAAGATCGTCAAGCGCCGCTCGCTCGGGCTGCGCGGGCGCACGAAGCTCATCGGCACGGTGCTGATCTCGGTGGCGCTGTGGTGGGTGGCGACCGAGCAGGCCGGGCTCTCGACGACGGTGCGGCTGCGCTTCGTCGACGCCAGCGTCGACCTCGGGATCTTCTTCCCGGTGCTGATCTACCTCGTGATCGCCGGCAGCGCGAACGCGGTGAACCTCACCGACGGCCTCGACGGCCTCGCCGCGGGCTGCGCGGGCATCGTGATGCTCGCCTACATCGGGATCACCTACATCACGACCGGCAGCGCCGACCTCGCGCTGCTCAGCGCCTGCGTCGTCGGGGCCTGCGTGGGATTCCTCTGGTACAACGCCTTCCCGGCGACGATCTTCATGGGCGACACCGGCTCGCTCGGCCTCGGCGGGGCGATCGGCGCGATGGCGGTGATGACGAACACCGAGTTCCTGCTGATCCTGCTCGGCGGCATCTTCGTCATCGAGGCGCTCAGCGTGATGATCCAGGTGTTCTGGTTCCGCACGTTCCGCAAGCGCGTCTTCCTGATGGCCCCGATCCACCACCACTTCGAGATCCTCGGGTGGTCGGAGACGAAGATCATCCTGCGCTTCTGGATCATCGCCGTCGTCTGCGCGGCGATCGGCTTCACGCTCTACCAGGCGTCGATCTCCTGATCAGGGGCTTTGCGCTCCGGGGGCGCGGGAGTATGGTCGCGGCGGGGAAGGCACCGCCATGGACCTGCCGGAGCATCAGCCGATCGGGGAGCACCTGCGCGCCACCGCCGGAGCGCTGCGCGAGGCCTACCGCGCCGCGCTGGTGGCGGGCCGCGAGCGCGAGGCCGAGCGGGCGATCCGCGAGGCGATCGACGCGGGCCTGCCCGAGACGGTGATCGGCGGCGACATCATCGCGCCGGCGATGCGCGAGGTCGGCGACCGCTGGGCGGCGGGTGAGCTGTCGGTCGCCGACGAGCACCTGGCCACCGAGGTCTCCACGCGGGTGATCGCGCTCCAGCGCGAGCACTTCCGCGTCGCCCGCCGGCGCGCGTCGCGGCGCGTGCTGCTCACGGCGCTCGAGGGCGAGCGGCACGTGCTCGGGCTGGAGATGGCGGCCAGCGTCCTGCTCCACGCCGGCTACGACGTGCGCCTGCTCGGCGCCGACCTGCCGCTCGACGAGCTCGTGGTCGCCGTCGAGCGCCACGCGCCGGACGTCGTCGGGATCACCGTCGGGCGACCGGCGACGGCGATGATGCTCCCGGTCGCCGTCGACCTCATCCACGACGTGCGGGCGGGGACGCCGATCGTCATCGGCGGGCGCGCCGCCGAGGAGGTGCGCTCGGTCGGGCCCGGGATCGCGCGCTGCCTGCACGTGGCCGACGCCGTCGAGACGGTCGACGCGCTCGTCCAGCGCGCCGAGCTGAACTGACGCGCGCCGCGGGCGGAGCTCGCGGAATCGACCATCTAGGGTGGGCGCCATGCTGCACCGTCCGCCGCTGCCCGTCGGCCCGTGGCTCGTGGTCGGGCTCGCGCGCTCCGGCGCGGCGGCCGCGCGGGCGCTGTGGGCGCACGGCGAGCCGGTGATCTGCGTCGACGCGGGCACGCCGGGGGAGGCGCAGGCGCTGCGCGCCGAGGGCCTCGAGGTGTGGACCGGGGTGGAGGGCCTCGCGGAGCTCGAGCGGGCGCGCGCGGTGGTCAAGAGCCCGGGGGTCCCGCGTGAGGCGCCGGTGATCGCCGAGGCGCTGCGCCGCGGGCTGCCGGTGGTCGGCGAGCTCGAGGTCGGCTGGCGGCTGATCGGCCGGCCGTTCGTCGCCGTCACGGGGACGAACGGGAAGACGACGACGGTCGAGCTGCTGGGAGAGATCTGGCGTGCGGCGGGGCGCGAGGTCGCGGTCGCCGGGAACGTCGGGACCGCGGTCTCCTCGCTGGCGGGCCGGGTCGGCGCCGAGGCGACGATCGTCTGCGAGGCCAGCTCGTTCCAGCTCGAGGACGCGCTCGCCTTCGCCCCGCAGGTCGGGCTGATCCTCAACGTGACCCCCGATCACCTCGATCG
>JALOLQ010000293.1 GCA_025455895.1 Solirubrobacteraceae bacterium | reverse complement strand
TCTCCTTCGCCTCGGACGACGCCGGCGCGACGTTCGAGTGCCGGGTGGACGACGCGCCGTTCGCCCCGTGCGTCTCGCCGCAGCCGGTGCTCGCGCCCGCGCCCGGCCCGCACACGTTCGAGGTCCGCGCCGTCGACCCGGCGGGCAACGCGGACCCGAGCCCGGCCGCCGGCGCCTGGACGACGCTCGCGCCGGGCTGAGGCGCGGCGCGAGACGCTCCCTACTCGCGCGTGACGGTCAGCATGCCGGTGTTCACGAACCCCGTCGAGCCGACCGCGAGGCCCGACGGGAGCGGGGCGGTGCCGCCGTCGGCCGGGAACTCGAACGGCACGGTGAAGACGCCGATCAGCGAGAGCATCGGCTCGCCGGGGATCGGCGGGGCCGGTGCGCAGCTGAGCGTCGCGGTCAGCGCGGCGCCGTTGGGCACGTACGGCTGCACGCGGATCCGCTCGTCGGGGAGCGCGGTGATGCTCACGTTGAGCGTGTCCACCCCGACCGGGTTGGTCAGCGTGCACGCGATCGTCGGGACGAGGACCACTCCCGTCCAGACCGCGGCGCCCACGCCCTCCCAGCGGGTCGGCGGGCGTCCGTCGCCCTCGTCCTGGGGCAGCGCGGTCAGCCGCACCTTCAGGTCGCCGAACGCGTTCCAGGCGCCGAAGACGCCCTGCCCGCGAACGTCGAGCACGACCTCGTAGCGGTCGCCCGATCCGATCGTCCCGGTCGAGCGCCCGGTCCGCTCGCGACCGACGATGCCGACGCTCGGCGCCGCCGCCGCCCGTGCGCTGCTCCCGCGCGCGGCCGGCATGGTGACGCTGACCCGGCCCGGGGTGGCCGGGGTGCTCCGCACGCGCGTGGGCGTGACCCGGGCCCCGCCGGCCGGGGTGAGCGTGAGGTTCGACTCCACGAAGCGCCCGGTGATCCGGCTCTTCACGCGGATCTTCACCTGCTCGGTGCTGCCGCGCCGGACGCTGCCGGGCTGCGGGATCGCCTCGAGGCAGCTCGCCTCGTCGTGGAAGCGCTGCTCGGCGTCCTGGACGAACGCCAGCCCGGCGCGCTGGGCGAAGGCGATCGCCGCGGCCGCGAGCGAGCGCATGCCGGCGGCGTCCGGCCCGGTGATGCTGATCGCGCTCGCCGGGACGATCGCCGCGGACCCGGCGGCGCGCGGCGCGATCCCGGTCGCCCTCCCGGTGGTCGTGCGGCTGCTGCCGCCGGTCTCCGCGGAGAGCCGCACCTCGACGTCGTAGCTCTTGAGCTTCGCCGAGGTGTCCACGTGGCCCGTGATCTTGTACTCGGCGAGGAAGCGCTCGGTGCGCGTCGCGCGGCCGACCGTGAACGAGCGCGTGATCCGCAGCACGCCCGTCGCCTCGACGATCCCGGTCTGCTTCGGGCAGTAGACGCCCTTCGGCTTGCCGTCCTCGATCGACGTCTCGTAGCGCGAGCCGTCCGCGGCGGTCAGGCTCCCGCCGGCCTGCTCGGTCCGGCTCCCGCTGTCCAGGCCACCCGCGATCCGGCCTCGCAGCGAGCTGATCGTCTCGGCGGCCGAGGTCGCCCAGCCGAGTGGCCCGCCGACCTCGAGACCGAGCGTGATCTCGCCTCCCGCCTGGGCAGCGCGGGCCCCGCGGGCGGCGGTGCGCCCGGCTCGCGCGAGGGCCACCTCCCAGCCGGCGAACGCGGTCCGGGTCGCCGGCGAGAGCGCGCCCGCGGCGCGCGAGCGGACCGGCCAGACGGTCCCGCTGCGGCGCACGATCACGTCCGCCAGGCCGTCGGAGCGGGCGGGCAGGCCGCGGCTCAGCGTGCGCACCGGGACGCACGTGCGCTGCGGGGCCACGAGGAGCACGTGCCTGCGGGCGCAGCGCTCGCGCGCGGCCCCCGCCGGGGCGGGCAGCGCGGCGGTGCTTGCGGCGCACGCGGCCAGCGTCGCCGCGAGCACCGCGGCACGCAGAAGCCGCCCGGCACCTCCCGCACGAGCTGCCATCGGCGGAGCCTCTCAAGTTGGCGCGTCGGCGTCATCCGTGGGAACTGCGGTGGCCGCTCGCGGGCGAGCGCGCGCTCCGCGGCGTCCATCGGCGCGAGCGCGACCGGCCGGCCGGAGCGGACCGCCTCGTCCGCGGCCTGCTCGGCGAGGGCCCGGACGAGCTTCGGGCGGGCCTGCGGAGGTGCCGTTGCCGTCATCGGCGCGAGCGTACGTCGCGCCTGGCCGTGGCTCATCGGTCGATGGCCGCGGGCTGCTTGCGGGCGGGCCGCGGATCGCGGTCAGTCGCTGATGACGAGCGAATGCAGCAGCACGGCGAGCACGAGTACGGCGAGGACCCACGCGCCGAAGACGAACGGGGAGCGCTCACCGTTGCGGACGACGGCGACGCCCGCCAGCACGGCGCAGGTGAGCGCGAGCACGACCGACACGCCGCCCAGGAGCGAGGCCGCCAGGCCCTGGCCGGCGGTGTTCAGCACGACGGTGGCGGCGACCAGGACGACGAGGCTCGCCCCCAGGGCGCGGACGGCTCTCCGGCCAGGCTCGGTCGCGGGCCGCAGGTCGCGGTGGCCTGGTGACGGAGGCGGATGCTGATCGGAGATCGTCACGCGAAGAACCCTCGGCTCCGAGGATCGCACCGGCTCGCCCCCCGGGGCATCGGGGAGCTCACGTCCCGCCGTGCGGGTTCTCCGACGCCGCTGCGCCGGTAGATTCGCGGCCCACCGACCACGAGAAGGGAACGCGACACCATGGGACTGCTGCGCAACCGCGACGACGGACCGGCCGGGAGCCGGTTCGTCATGCACGAGAAGCTCGCCTCGATCGGCGACGACTTCTGGGTCGAGGACGACCGGGGCGAGCGCGCCTTCAAGGTCGACGGCAAGGCGCTGCGGGCCCGGGACACGTTCGTGCTCGAGGACCGTGACGGGAACGAGGTCGCGAAGATCCAGGAGAAGAAGCTGAGCGTGCGCGACAAGCACGAGTACGAGATCGAGCGCGGCGGCGACACCGTGGCGACGGTCTCGAAGAAGTGGGTGCGCGTGCGCGAGACCTATGGCGTCGAGGTCGCGGCCGGCGAGGACGAGGCGCTGATGCTCGCCCTCACCGTGGCGATCGACGACATGGCGCGGCACTGAGCCGAGCGGCGTCCGCCCCGCGTGGGAGGGTGCGCCGCATGACCACGGAAGCCGCCCTGCCCGGGCCCGCGACGATCGCCGCCGGCCCCGCCACCGTCCGCAGCGTCGGGCGCTGCATCCTGCTGACGATCGTGAGCTTCGGCCTGTGGTCGTTCGCGTGGATCTACCACACCGCCGACGAGGTCTCCCCGGCCGCCGGCCAGGACGCCTCGCCGCCGCTGCGGACGATCGGCTGGCTGATCCCGATCGTCAACATCGTCGTGCTGTTCCTGTCCTGGCGGGACATCGACAACTTCCTCAAGAAGCACGGCGCGAAGGATGTCCCGGTCATCGTCTTCCTGCTGCTGACGATCTTCATCCCGTTCGCCGCGATCTTCACCTACATCATCGTCCAGAACCGGCTCAACGACGGCTGGGCGGTGGCGCGCGGCGGGCAGGCGAGCGCCGCCCCGATGACGGCGGTCGACTGGGTCTTCGTGCTCGCGGGCTGGGTCGTCCTGGGCCTCGGCCTGCTGTTCGTGATCCTGTAGCGCGCCTTCAGCCGATCCGGCGGATCGGCGGCAGCACGTAGGAGCCGTCGAGCACCGCGGCGCCGGGCGCGTACATCCGCAGCACCGGCCGGAACGCGCCGGACGGGGCGGGCAGCCAGTTGGCCTGCTCGTCCTCGGCCGGCGGCTCGTGCTGGAGCAGGAGCGTGAGCGAGCCGTCCTCGCCGTGGCGCAGGCCGGGCGTGCGGTCGCCGATCGAGTAGCGCCCGATCGGGTTCGCGACGAGCAGGTAGTCGGGCACCGAGTACATCGTCAGCGACCAGAACGCGTCGACCGGCGGGGGCGTCTCGAGGCGCAGCTCGTAGCGGTGCTCGCCGCTGAGCTGTTCGCCGCCGGCGTCCGTGAAGATCAGCTCGTAGTCGGCCTCGTACCCGTGGTTGCCGAAGAGGCCCGCGCGGGCGGCGGCCGCGCGCGTGGCGTAGGCGATGGCGCGGTCGGCGATCTTCCACTGCGGGCTGTCGATCGTGCCCGGGCCGAGGTGGTCGAGGTTGTAGTCGAAGATGTGCTTCGCAGAGATCCAGCCGTTCGGCCCCGGCGCGCCGCCCTTGCCGAGCTCCTCGATCTTCGCCTCGGCGGCCTGCTGGGCGGCGACGAGTGTCGCGGCGAGGCCGGGATCCGGGTCGGCGTACGGCGTGGCCGGCTCGAGCACGCCGAGCGGTCGCAGCGCCTCGAGCAGCTCCGCATCGGCGGCGGGCGGCGGGAACGCCGCGAGCTGCACGCGGAACGTCTCCCACCAGGCGAGGTCCTCACGTGCGGCGGGATCGCCGGCGGGCACCCCGCGCGGCGGGCCGGCCGGCGTGCCCACGGGCTCGATCGTGAAGCGGTCCTGCAGCGCGTGCACCGCGGGCAGGTCGTCCACGCCGTCGACCTGCACGCGGCCGACGATCATGCAGACGTCCGTCGGCGAGCGCACGAGCGTCGCCCCGTCCGGCACCGCGCCGTCGTAGCCGGGCCCGGCGAAGCAGAACCGGCCCTCACGGTTCCCGCTGGCGCGGGTGCCGATGTAGGCGAAGTTGTTCGTCCAGGCGTCGACGCACTGCAGGACGTAGTAGCGCTCGCCGGTGTCCGGGACGCCGATCAGCTGCGGCCCGGCGCTGAGGTCGAGCGCGGCCAGCGTGTAGAGCGTGTCGTTGTTCGGCGTGACGAACGTCGTCTCCGGCCCGAGCAGCTCGCGTGCGTACCCGAACGTGTTCCACGGCGCGCTGACCGGCAGCGTCGAATGGCCCGTGGCGAAGCCGGCGACCTCGCGCAGGCCGTAGACGAGCGGGTAGCCGTAGATGAAGGCGCGGGCGGCGGCCTGGACGGCCTCGGGGGCGGGGGGTGTCATGCGGGGGTTCTACCGCCCCGGGCCGGCCTCACGCCAGCAGCCCGAGCTCGCGCAGCGTCGCCTGCGCCTTCTCGGCGGTCGGCGTCACCGAGACCGTCTGGTGCTCGGTCGAGCGCGTCCAGCAGGCGACGACGCCCTCGCCGACGCCGACCACCATGCCCGTCCGCTCGTGCAGCACGCCGCCGGGCGGCGTGGGCTCGGCTCCGGCCGGCGCCTCGAACAGCGCGGCGCCGCGCAGCGAGCCCTCGCGCACGCCGCCGTGCTCGTGGAACGCGAGCCGCCCGTGCGCCCCACCGGCGGGCAACGTCCCGCGGAAGACGCCGCGCGCGGCGCCCGGGACCGGCAGCCGGGGGAAGGCGGCGTGGTAGGCGGCGGGGTCCTCGCGCACGAGGCCGAACTTCGCGGCCGCCGCGTCGAAGGTCGCGTCCCACCCGTCGAGGCCCGCCAGGCGGCTCGTGTCCGGTGGAGGCGGCGGCAGCTCGACGGAGAACGGGGCGGTCACGGCGCCCGGCCGCAGGCCCTCGGCGATCGCGTCGGCGATCGCCACCGCGGTCTTCATCAGCCGG
>JALOLQ010000292.1 GCA_025455895.1 Solirubrobacteraceae bacterium | reverse complement strand
CTCAACACGCCGCCCGAGCTGGACTTCGGCTCCACCGAGCCGGCACCGGCGCCGGGCGTGGCTCCGCCCGCGGTCGCCGCCGCGAAGCGCCCCGGCCTGCGCGCGTTCGTCCCCGAGACGATCCTGCGCAGCCGGATCACGAACCGCACCTTCCGGCGCTCGCTCGTCGGCTGCGGCGAGGTGCGCCGTCCGGCCCGCTACGCCGGGCTCGACCTGCTCACCGTCCTCACGGTCGACCTCGACAAGTGGCTCTTCAACGTCGATCGCGACGCCGTGATGGCGGGCGCCGAGACGGTCTACGCCTCCGAGCGCTCGCTCGTCGTCGCCAGCCGCCGCTACATCGCCGGCTTCGACCGCCCGGCGGACGTGCCCGAGACGATGACCACGCAGATCCACCGCTTCGACACGAGCGAGGCGGGCGAGACGACCTACGCGGCGAGCGGCTCGGTGCCCGGGTTCGTGCTGAACCAGTTCTCGATCTCCGAGCACGAGCGTGCGCTGCGCGTGGCGACGACCGAGGACCCGTTGTGGCTCGACGGCGCCCCGCAGCGCGACAGCGAGAGCGGGGTCTCGGTGCTGCGCCAGGACGGCTCGCGGCTCGTCACCTCCGGCCGCGCCGGCGGGCTGGGCAAGGGCGAGCGGATCTACGCGGTGCGGTTCCTCGGTGAGCGCGGCTACGTCGTCACGTTCCGCCAGGTGGACCCGCTCTACGTGCTCGACCTGCGCGACCCGGCGGCACCGAAGGTCACCGGCGAGCTGAAGATCGCCGGCTACTCCGCCTACCTGCACCCGGCCGGTGAGGACCTGCTGATCGGCGTCGGCCAGGACGCGACCGAGCAGGGCGTCCGCGCGGGCGGCCAGGTCTCGCTCTTCGACGTCTCGGACCCGGCGGCGCCCCGGCGCCTCCAGCAGCGCGCGTTCGGATCCGGGAGCAGCTCGGAGGTCGAGTGGGACCACCTCGCGTTCCTGTGGTGGGAGCCGGCGAAGCTCGCGATGCTGCCGCTCCAGCAGTACGGCCCCGACCCGGCGGCGGCGTTCACCGGCGCGGTCGGCCTGAGGGTCGAGCGCACGGGGATCACCGAGGCCGGGCGCGTGACGCACGGCAACGACCCGTACCCGGCGCTCGTGCGGCGCTCGTTCGTCGCCGGCGGGCGCGTGATCACCGTCTCGGACCGCGGCCTTGCGGCGAGCCGCGTCGACACGCTCGCGCCGCTCGGCTTCGCGGCCTTCCCGCCTGCCGGATGAGCGCGCCCGAGCCCGAGCCCGTCGCGATCCGCGGCGCGATGATCCGCCTCGGGCAGCTGCTGAAGCTCGCCGGGATCGCGGCCGACGGCGGCGAGGCGAAGGCGCTGCTGGAGGACGGGCACGTGCACGTGAACGGCGCGGCCGAGCACCGCCGCGGGCGCCAGCTGCACGACGGCGACGTCGTCAGCGCCGCGGGTGGGCGCGTGCGCGTGGTTGCCGCGCCGCCCGCCGAAGGTGAATGATGCGCGCATGCCCTCCGCGGATTTCGTCATCGTCGGCGCCGGCTCGGCCGGCTGCGTGCTCGCCAACCGCCTCTCGGAGGATCCCGCCAACCGGGTCCTGCTGATCGAGGCCGGCGGCAAGGGCCGCCACCCGAACATCATGATCCCGGCGGCGTTCGCCAAGCAGTTCAAGACGAAGCTCGACTGGGAGCTCTACACCGATCCCGAGCCCGGCTGCGCGGACCGGCGGCTCTTCTGCCCGCGCGGCAAGGGCCTCGGCGGATCGAGCGCGATGAACGCGATGCTCTACGTCCGCGGGCGCCCGCTCGACTACGCGCTCTGGGAGCAGCAGGGCGCGAGCGGCTGGGGCTGGGACGACGTGCTCCCGTACTTCCTCAAGGCCGAGCACAACGAGCGCGGCGCCTCGGAGTTCCACGCGACCGGCGGCCCGCTGAACGTCGCCGACGAGAACTCGCCGCGCCCGATCACGCACAGCTTCCTCGCCGCCGCCGAGGCGGCCGGGATCCCGCGCATCGAGGACTACAACGGGCCCGAGCAGGACGGCGCGGCGATGGTCCAGGTCACCCAGAAGAAGGGCCGGCGCTGGGGCACCGCCGACGCCTACCTGCGCCCGGTGATGAAGCGCCCGAACCTCGAGGTGATCACCGGCGCCCAGGTGCTGCGGATCGAGCTCGAGGGCGGCCGCGCCACCGGCGTGCGCTACCGCCGCGGGCGCGACACCGCGATCGCCCGCGCCGGCCGCGAGGTGATCCTCGCCTCGGGCGCCTACGGCTCACCGCAGATCCTCATGCTGTCCGGCATCGGCCCGGCCGCGCACCTGCAGGAGGTCGGCGTTCCGGTCCACCACGACCTGCCCGGGGTCGGGGAGAACCTCCAGGACCACCCGTACTGCGTCGGGATCTGGGACCTCCCGGGCGGCGGCTCGCTGGCCGACGCCGAGCATCCCAAGTACCTCGCGGAGTGGCTCCTCAAGCGCACCGGGCCGCTGACCTCGACGGTCGCCGAGGCGTTCGCCTTCGTCCGCAGCCGCCCGGGGCTCCCCGCGCCGGACCTCCAGTACCACTTCGCGCCCGCCTACTTCGTCGAGCACGGCGAGGGCGAGTACGACGGCCACGCGATGACCGTCGCGCCGGTGCTCATCAGCCCGAAGAGCCGCGGCCACGTGCGGCTGGCCTCGCCGGACCCCTACGCGAAGCCGAGCATCCTCACGAACTCGCTCACCGACCCGGACGACATCCGCGCGATGGTCTCGGGGATGAAGCTCGCGCGCGAGATCGTCGGCGAGTTCGGGACGGTGGCCGGCCGGGAGATCTTCCCCGGCGACGGCGTGAGCACCGACGAGGACCTCGAGCAGGACGTGCGCAACCGCATCGAGTTGCTCTACCACCCGGTCGGCACCTGCCGCATCGGGCAGGACGAGCAGGCGGTGGTGGATCCCGAGCTGCGCGTGCGCGGCGTCGAGGGCCTGCGCGTCGCCGACGCCTCGGTGATGCCGGTGA
Organism: Solirubrobacteraceae bacterium; assembly: GCA_025455895.1. Taxonomy (GTDB): domain Bacteria; phylum Actinomycetota; class Thermoleophilia; order Solirubrobacterales; family Solirubrobacteraceae; genus F1-60-MAGs163. The sequence continues at coordinate 193 of JALOLQ010000292.1, read as the reverse complement.
TCCCGGGCGGGAACACGAACGCGCCGACGATCATGGTCGCCGAGAAGGCCGCCGACCTCGTGCTGGGGCGGACCGCCGCGGCCGCCCCCGCAGCCGCCTGAGCGCCGCGACGGCTACGCCACCGTCCGCAGGTGGCGGAACGGCTCGCCGTCGCGCAGCTCGCGGATCACCGACTGGACGAGGCCGTCGGCGT
>JALOLQ010000291.1 GCA_025455895.1 Solirubrobacteraceae bacterium | reverse complement strand
CACGAGCTCGAGGAAGCGGGTGATGTTGAGGTCGTCGAGCGCCGCCTCGACCTCGTCGAGGATGTAGAACGGGCACGGCTTGGCGAGGAAGACGCTGAACAGGAAGGCGATCGCCGTCATCGACTTCTCGCCGCCGGAGAGCAGCGTCAGGCGCTTCATCGACTTGCCCGCCGGAGTGATCTCGATCTCGACGCCGAGATCGTCCTCGGGCTCGCCGAGCTCCTTCTCGGCCTCGGCCTCGGCCGCCGCTTCGGCGGCGGCGAGCTGCGCGCCCTCGTCAGCCGGGTCCGCGCCCCCGAGCACCGGCTTCGGGCCGCTGTCCTCGCGCACGAGCCGCAGCCGCCCGCGGCCGCCGGGGAAGCAGTGCGCGGCCAGCTCCTCGAAGTTCTTCGCCGCCGCGGCGAAGGTCTCCTCGAACGTCTCGCGGATCTGGCGGTCGGTCTCGCGGATCAGCGAGCGCAGCTCGCGCATCGCCGTCTCGAGATCGGTGCGCTGCGCCTCGAGCTCCTCGACGTGGGCCAGCGCCTCGTCGTACTCGGCCTTGGCCAGCGGGTTCACCGGGCCGAGCTGTTCGCGGCGGCGCACGAGGCGCTCGATCCGCCCGCGCAGCGCGTCGGCGTCGGCCGTCGCGAGCGCCTCCGGGGCGGGCTCCGCCGGCAGCCCGAGCCGTCCGGCCAGCTCCTCGAGTTCGCCCGTCGCCTCGGCCTCCTGATCGCGCGCCTGCTGGGCGCGCACCTCGGCGCCGGTGACCGTCTCCCCGCACGCCCGCAGCTGCTGCTGGATCTCCGCCTCCGCCGCCGCGCAGGCGCGCAGCTCGGCGGCGACACCCTCGCCGGCGCGGCGGTCCTCGAGGACCTCGCGCTCGAGCACGGCGACGCGCCCCGAGACCGAGTCGAGCGCCGCGCTCAGCGCCGCGTCGAGCCGCGCGATCGCGGGCGCGAGCGCCAGGTCGCGCGCGATCGCCTCGCGCAGGCGCTCGATCGCGCCGCGGCGCTCCTCGCGCTCGCGCGCGGCGCGCTCGGCCACGCGGCGCTCGGCCGCCAGCTCGCCCTCGAGCTGGGCGCGCCGCACGGCGGCGGTGCCCTGCTCGGGCGCGCTGCGGCGCTCGTCCACGAGCCACGCGGCGGCGCGCTCGGCCTCGGCGGCCTCGGCGTGCTCGCGCTGGGCCTCGCGGACGGCCAGCTCCGCCGCCTCGCGGGTCGCGTCCGCAGCGCCGACCGCCTGGGCGGCGGTCTCGACCGCCGCCTTCGCGGCCAGCTCGGCGCTCGCGGCCCGCTCGGACTCGGCGATCAGCGCCTCGCGCCGGTTGCGCTCGGCCAGGACGCGCTCCTCGCCGCCGCCGCGCGGGGCCTGGCGCAGCTCGCCGGTCGCCGCGATCCACGCCCGCCCGCCGCGCGTGACGGCGACCGCGCCGAAGCCGGCGGGCAGCGCGGCGAGGTCCTCGACGACCCAGACGCCCGCGAGCAGCCGCCGCGCCAGCGCGGCGGCGGGCTCGGGGCCGCGCACGACCTCCGCGAGCGCACGCGCGCCGGCGACCGGCGCCGTCCCCGGGGCCGCGGGCCCGGCCGCCGCGCCCGTGACGAGCGCGTGGCCGCCGTCCGCGCCGAGCCGCGAGAGCAGCGCGTCGCCGGCGGCGAGGTCGTCCACGATCGCGGCCCGCAGCCGCCCGCCGAGGGCCGCGGCGACGGCGAGCTCGAACCCGGGCTCGACCTCGAGGTCGTCGGCAAGCGCGCGGGCGCCGTTCGGCGCTCCCGCTCGGGTGCGCAGGAACTGGTTCGCGGCGGCGAGCTCGGCGCCGACGCGGACGGCCTCGCGGCGCGTCTCCTCGGCGCTGCGCTCCGCGGCTCGCAGCGCGGCCCGCGCGACCTCGCAGCCCTCGTCGGCGCCGACCTGGGCCGCGCGGCGCTCCTCGACCGTCCCGCGCAGCTCGCCGGCCCGAGCGGCGGCCGCGTCACGCTCGGCGGCCAGCGCCGCGAGCTCGCGCTCGAGCTCCGCCGCGCGCTCGACGTCGAGCCGCTCGATCTCGGCCTCCAGCGCCTCGATCCGCTCGCGCCCCGCCTCGTCCGGCGCGTCGGCCTGCGCCTGCGCCTCGAGGACCGCGAGCCGGCGGGCGCGGCGCTCGCCGCGCTCGGCGACGTCCGCGGCGGTCTCGCGCGTGCGCTCCAGGCGCAGCTCGATCCGGTCGGCGGCGGTGCGCGCGCGCTCGGCGCGGCGGGCGATCGCCTCGCGGCGCTCGGACTGCTCGGCGAGCGCCGCCTCGGCCCGCTCGCGGCGCGCGGCGACCTCGGCGAGCCGCGCCTCGGCGGCCTCGCGGGCGCTGCGGGCCTGCGCCGCCGCGTTCAGCGCGGTCTCGAGCGCGGCGCGGCGTTCACGCACGAGGTCGCGCACGAGCTCCCAGCGCGCCTCGGTGGTCTGGCGCTCGAGGCGCTCGTGCAGCTCGGCGGCCTCCGCCTGGCGCTTGAGCGGCTTGAGCCGCGAGCGCGCCTCGCGCTCGACGTCGAGCGCGCGGTCGAGGTTCTCCTGCGTGCGGTCGAGCTTCAGCTGCGCGCGGCGGCGGCGCTTTCGGTGCTTGCCGAGCCCCGCGGCCTCCTCGATCAGCAGCCGCCGGTCCTTCGGCTTGGAGGTGACGATCGACTCGACCCGGCCCTGGGAGATGACCGAGTGCATCTCCTTGCCCAGGCCGGTGTCCGAGAGCACCTCGAGCACGTCGACGAGCCGGCACTTCGCGCCGTTGAGGCGATACTCGCCCTCGCCGCTGCGCTCGAGCCGGCGCACGATCGAGATCTCGCCCAGCGGCAGGTCGATCTCCCCGGCGGCGTTGTCGAGCACGAGCTCGACCTCGGCGGCGCTGCGCGCCTGCACGCCGTGGCCACCCGCGAAGATCACGTCCTGCATCGACTGGCCGCGGACGGCGAGCGGTGACTGCTCGCCCATCGCCCACAGCACGGCGTCGGTGACGTTGGACTTCCCCGAGCCGTTCGGGCCGACCACGACCGACACGCCGGGGCCGAACTCCAGCCGGGTGCGGTCCGGGAACGACTTGAACCCCTTCAGGGTGATCGACTTCAGATGCACCTCAGGCCTCCGTGTCCTCGCTCGGCTCGACCAGCTCCAGCGCCTGACGCGCGGCCTCCTGCTCGGCCGCCTTCTTCGAGCGCCCCGCGCCGATCCCGACCTGTCCCCCGTCCACCGTCGCGCGCACCTCGAAGGT
>JALOLQ010000290.1 GCA_025455895.1 Solirubrobacteraceae bacterium | reverse complement strand
GCGCACGTCGGTACCGTGGAGCTGGAGCACGCGGGCGCGGGCGCGCACCGCCAGCGCGGGCCAGGCGCTGAGCCCGAAGTGCGCGTGGACGACGTCGAACGTCTCGCGCCCGTGGCGCCGGCGCAGCTCCCGGGCGGCGCCGGCGTAGCCGCCCGGGCCGAACGCGAACACCTCGAGGTCGAGGTCCGGCGCGCCGAGCGCGCGCAGCGCGTCCACCTGGTCGCGCACGAACGAGCCGAACGCGGGGGCGGCGGGCGTGGGCCACATGTTCGTGACGATCAGGACGCGCATCGGGAACGGATTCTCCACACAGCGGCGGTGGAGCCGTCACACGGCACGCCGCAGACTCGGCGGCGACCCGTTCCCACCATGTCACGGAGGACCTCCATGCACCCCGTTCCCCACCGTTCGCCGACTCCCGCCCGGCGCCCGCCGCTGTGGCGCCGGACCCACGGCCAGGGCACCGTCGAGTACGTCGCGCTGATCCTGCTCGTCGCCGGCGTGCTCGCCGGCGTCATCACCGCCGCGGGCGGCCTCAAGGGCGGCGGCATCGCGCAGACGGTCGTCGGCAAGATGAAGCAGACGATCGAGCAGGTCGGCGGCCGGCAGGGCTGACCGGGGCGCCCGTATGCTGGCCCCGTGTCCCGTCCGAGCGACCCGCGCGCGCGGCCGATCGCCGTCTTCGACTCCGGCGTCGGCGGCCTCACGGTCCTGCACGAGCTGCTCGTGCGGCTGCCGCAGGAGGACTTCGTCTACCTCGGCGACACGGCGCGCTTCCCGTACGGGGACCGCTCGCGCGAGGACCTCGAGCGGTTCGCCCTCGAGATCGCCGAGGAGCTGCTCGCGCGCGGCGCGAAGCTGCTCGTGGTCGCCTGCAACTCGGCGACCGCGGCGGCGCTGCCCGCGCTGCGCGCGCGGATGCTCCAGACGACGCTCGGCGTGGACGTCCTCGGGGTGGTGCGCCCCGAGGCCGTCCAGGCGGTGACGAGCACCCGCAACGGCCGCATCGGCCTGCTCGCCACCGAGGCGACGGTCGCGAGCGGCGCCTACGGCGAGGCGGTGCACGCCGCCGACCCGTGGGTGGACCTCGTCCCCGTCGCCTGCCCCGCGCTCGCGCCGGCGATCCAGGCCGGGTTCCCGGCCGACGAGCAGCTCGTGGAGATCGTCCGCGGAGCGGTCGCGCCGCTGCGCGAGGCGGGCGTGGACACGGTGATCCTCGGCTGCACCCACTACCCGCTCGTGCGCCCGATGCTCCAGCGGATTCTCGGTCCCGGCGTGGCGATCGTCACCTCCGGCGCCGCGCTCGCGCGGCAGGTCGAGCACGCGCTCGGCTCACGTGAGCTCGCCAACCCGCGCTCCGGCGAGGGCGACTACCGCTTCCTGTGCACGGGCGACCCGGACGCGTTCCGCGATCTGGGCACCCGCTTCCTGCAACTCCCGCTCGGCGAGGTCGAGCGCGTCCGTCTCCAGGCCCGGGAGGCCGCATGACCATCGAACGTCGTCCCTCCGGCCGCCGGCCGGACGAGCTGCGCCCGATCTCGATCGAGCCCGGCTTCATGTCCACCGCCACCGGCTCGGCGCTGATCGCCTGCGGCGGGACGCGGGTGATCTGCACGGCCTCGATCGAGGAGGGCGTCCCGCGCTGGCGCACGGGCAGCGGGCTCGGCTGGCTCACCGCCGAGTACGGGATGCTTCCCGCCTCCACCGGCCAGCGCAAGCAGCGCGACGCCACGCGCGGGCGCCAGGACGGCCGCACCGTCGAGATCCAGCGGCTGATCGGGCGCTCGCTGCGCGGGGTGGTCGACTTCCGCGCGCTCGGCGAGTTCACGATCGCGATCGACTGCGACGTGCTCGAGGCCGACGGCGGCACGCGCTGCGCCTCGATCACCGGCGGGTTCGTGGCGCTCGAGCTCGGCGTGCGGCGCCTGATCGCCGACGGCCGGCTCGCCCGCTCGCCGCTCACCGGGAGCATCGCCGCGGTGTCCTGCGGGATCGTGGGGGAGACGCCGCTGCTCGACCTCGACTACCTCGAGGACTCGGGCGCGGAGGTGGACGCGAACGTCGTGATGACCGGGGACGGCGAGCTGATCGAGGTCCAGGCCACCGCCGAGGGCACGCCGCTGCGCCGCGCGCACCTCGACGACCTGCTCGCGCTCGCGGCCACCGGCGTGGACGGGCTGCGCGCCGCCCAGGACGCGGCGATCGCCGCCGGGAGCGCATGAGGCTCGTCCTCGCCACGCGCAACCCGCACAAGCTGCGGGAGTTCGCGCTGCTGCTCGACGGGCACGCGCTCGAGCCGCTCCCGGACGCCGTCGAGCTGCCGCCGGAGGACGGGGACACGTTCGCCGCCAACGCGCTCGGCAAGGCGCGCGCGGCGGCGGCGGCGACCGGCCTGCCCGCGTTCGCCGACGACTCGGGCATCTGCGTCCCCGCCCTCGGCGGCGCGCCCGGGATCCGCTCGGCGCGCTGGGCCGGCGAGGACGCGACGGACGCGGACAACCTCGAGAAGCTGCTCGCGGAGGCGCCGGACGGCGCGGACCTCGAGTACGTGTGCGTCATCGCCTTCACCGATCCGGCGAGCGGGGAGGAGGCGACCTTCGAAGGCCGCTGCACCGGCACCCTCACCCGCGAGCCGCGCGGCGAGGGCGGGTTCGGCTACGACCCCGCGTTCGTGCCCGACGACGACCACACCGGGCGGACGATGGCGGAGCTGACGGCCGCCGAGAAGGACGCGATCAGCCACCGCGGCCGCGCCGCGCGGGACTTCGCCGCATGGCTGGCGCGCCGCTGAGCGCCGCGGCCGCCGAGGCGCCCGCCGGCGGCGCGCAGCGCACCGCCGCGTTCTCGATCGTCGCCGCGGCCGGCCTCGTCGCGCTGAAGCTCGTCACCGGGATCCTCACCGGCTCGCTGGCGCTGATCGCCGAGGCGGCGCACTCGGGCACCGATCTCGTCGCCGCGATCCTCACCTTCTACGCCGTGCGCGTCGCCGGCCGCCCGGCCGACCGCGAGCACCCGTACGGCCACAACAAGGCCGAGCACCTCGCCGCGCTGGGCGAGGGCGCGTTCCTCGTCGTGGTCAGCGGGCTCGTCGCGTTCGAGTCGGCCCGGCGCCTGGCCGACGGCGGCGGCGGCGAGGTCGACGCCGCCTGGTGGGCGTTCGCCGTGCTCGGCGTCGTGCTCGTCGTGGACGGCGCGCGCGCGACGATCTCCTGGC
>JALOLQ010000031.1 GCA_025455895.1 Solirubrobacteraceae bacterium | reverse complement strand
GGCCTCGGCCTGCTCGTCGAGCGGATGACCGCCGGCGGCGCGCGCTTCGGGATCCCCGTGCCGCGGATCATGGCCGGCGAGCCCGCGAACCTGACGCTCGTCGACCTCGAGGCGCTCTGGACGGCCGGCGAGGACGGCTACGAGAGCCGTTCGGCGAACTGCTGCTTCGACGGCCGCGAGCTGCGCGGCCGGGTGCTGCTCACCGTCGCCGCCGGCGCCGTGGCCTACCGCGAGCGCAGCTTCGCGGTCAGCGCCGCGCCCGAACCCGGAGGCCGCTCGTGAGCGCCGGGATGCTCGAGCGCGAGCGCGCGGCGCTCGTCGTGATCGACGTACAGGAGGCGTTCCGCCCGGCGGTCGAGGGCTTCGGCGAGATCGCCCGCCGTACCGCGATCCTCGTGCAGGGCGCCCGCGTGCTCGGCCTGCCGGTCGTCGTCACCGAGCAATACCCGCGCGGCCTGGGCGAGACGGTGCCCGAGGTGCTCGAGCACCTGGGCGTGACGCCGCGCCTGCCCAAGACGGTCTTCTCCGCCGCGCGCGCCGAGGGCTTCGGCCTGCAGGGCCGCGACCAGGCGCTCGTCTGCGGGGTCGAGACCCACGTCTGCGTCAGCCAGACGGTGCTCGACCTGCTCGCCGAGGGCACGGAGGTGCACGTCGCCGCCGACGCGGCCGGCTCGCGCCGCGCGAGCGACCGGGCGCTGGGCCTGGAGCGCATGGAGCGCGCCGGGGCGACGCTGTCGGGTACCGAGATGGCGCTGTTCGAGCTCGTGGGCCGCGCGGGCACGGACGACTTCAAGGCGGTCCAGGGGTTGATCCGCTGATGGCCACGAGGCCCGGCTACGTGCTGCTCGAGGACGGCAGCCGCTTCGACGGCGAGCTCTGCGGCGCCGACGCGCCCGCCACCGGCGAGGTCGTCTTCACCACCGGCATGAGCGGCTACCAGGAGTCGGTCACCGACCCGTCGTTCGCCCACCAGATCATCACCTTCACCTACCCGCACATCGGCAACTACGGGGTCAGCGGCGAGGCGATGGAGAGCGACCGCATCCACGCGCGCGCCGTCGTCATGCGCGCCGCGGTGGACCGCGACGACGCGCCGACCGCCGAGCGCGGCTGGCTGGACTGGCTGACCGACTGCGGCGTGCCCGCGATCACCGGCGTCGACACGCGCCGGCTCGTGCGCCACATCCGCAGCGCCGGCGCGATGCGCGGCGGGCTCTTCGCCGCGACGATCGCCGAGGTCGCCGCGCTCGAGCAGGTCCGCGCCGAGGCGCCGATGAGCGGCCTCGACCTCGCGCGCGAGGTGACGCCCGAGGCGATGAGCACGCACGGCGCCGGCGGCGGCGGACCGCGGATCGCGGCGATCGACACCGGCATCAAGCTCTCGATCGTGCGCGAGCTCGTGCAGCGCGGCGCGCAGGTCGACCTGCACCCGTGCACGGTGGGTCCCGACGAGCTGCTCGCCGGCGATCCGGACGCGGTGTTCCTCGCCAACGGACCCGGCGACCCGGCCGCGCTGGACTACGTCGTCGAGACGGTGCGCGCGGTGATCGTCACCGCGGCGGCAACCACCCGGTGAAGGACCTGCGCACCGGGCGGATCGAGATCACCTCGCAGAACCACGGCTTCGCGGTCGCCGCGCCCGACGGCGGCCTGCGCGTGGAGGCCGACGAGCCCGTGCGCTGGGAGACCGACTTCGGCGCCGCCGAGCTCAGCCACGTGAACCTCTACGACCGCACCGTCGAGGGCCTCACGCTGCTCGACGTCCCCGGCGGGACGGTGCAGTACCACCCCGAGGCGGGACCGGGGCCCAACGACTCGCTGTATCTCTTCGACCGCTTCCTCGACCAGGTGAAGGCGCAGGCCTAGGCGATGCCCCGCAGAGACGACCTCCACAAGATCCTCATCGTCGGCTCCGGGCCGATCGTGATCGGCCAGGCGGCCGAGTTCGACTACTCCGGCGTGCAGGCCTGCAAGGTGCTGCGGGAGGAGGGCTACGAGGTCGTCCTCGTGAACTCGAACCCGGCGACGATCATGACCGACCCGGAGTTCGCCGACGCGACGTACGTCGAGCCGCTGCTGCCCGGCCCGGTCGCGGAGATCATCGAGAAGGAGCGCCCGGACGCGCTGCTGCCGACGCTCGGCGGCCAGACCGCGCTGAACCTCGCCAAGGCGCTCTCCGAGGACGGCACGCTCGAGCGCTTCGGGGTCGAGCTGATCGGGGCCGACTACGAGGCGATCGACCGCGCGGAGGACCGCGACCGGTTCCGGGAGACGATGGAGGCCGCCGGCCTGCGCATGCCCGAGAGCGCCATCGCCACGACGCTCGACGAGGCGCGCGCGCAGCTCGGGAGGATCGGCCTGCCGGCGATCGTGCGCCCGGCGTTCACGCTCGGCGGGCGCGGCGGCGGGATCGCCCGCGACGAGCCCGAGTTCGAGCAGATCGTGCAGCGCGGCCTCGACGCCTCGCCGATCGGCCAGGTGCTGATCGACCAGTCCGTCCTGGGCTGGGGCGAGTTCGAGCTCGAGGTGATGCGCGACCGCAACGACAACTGCGTGATCGTCTGCTCGATCGAGAACGTCGACCCGATGGGCGTCCACACCGGCGACTCGGTCACCGTCGCGCCGCAGCAGACGCTGCCCGACCGCCTCTACCAGCAGCTGCGCGACCAGGCGTTCACGGTGATCCGCGCGGTCGGCGTGGAGACGGGCGGCTCGAACGTGCAGTTCGCGGTCAATCCCGAGACCGACGAGATCCTCGTGATCGAGATGAACCCCCGCGTCTCGCGGTCCTCGGCGCTGGCCTCGAAGGCGACCGGCTTCCCGATCGCGAAGATCGCCGCGCGCCTGGCGGTGGGCTACACGCTCGAGGAGATCCCGAACGACATCACGCAGGTCACGCCGGCGAGCTTCGAGCCGGCGATCGACTACGTCGTCGTCAAGTGGCCGCGGTTCGCCTTCGAGAAGTTCCGCGGCGCCGATCCGCGCCTCTCGACGCACATGAAGAGCGTCGGCGAGGTGATGGCGATCGGCCGCACCTTCCAGCAGGCCTTCGGCAAGGCGATGCGCAGCCGCGAGCTGGACACGCGCCCGAAGGTCGAGGACCTCTCGCGCGAGGAGCTGCTCGACGGGCTGCTGCCCGCGTCCTCGGATCGCTACGACCGGATGCTCGAGGCGTTCCGCAAGGGCGCGAGCGTCGAGGACGTGTACGCCGCCTGCCAGGTGGACCGCTGGTTCCTGCGCGAGCTGCGCGCGCTGGCGCTCGAGCCGGACGCCGCCTTCGCCGGCGAGCGCACGTTCAAGGCGGTCGACACCTGCGCGGCCGAGTTCGAGGCGCGCACGCCGTACTTCTACTCCGGCTGGGAGGCCGAGCGCGACGACGAGGTCGAGCGCGGGGAGAACGCCTCGGTGGTGATCCTCGGCGGCGGCCCGAACCGGATCGGCCAGGGGATCGAGTTCGACTACTGCTGCGTGCACGCCGCGATGACCGTCAAGGACTCCGGGCGCGACGCGGTGATGGTCAACTGCAACCCGGAGACCGTCTCGACCGACTACGACACCTCCACGCGGCTCTACTTCGAGCCGCTGACGCTCGAGGACGTGCTCGGCGTCTGCGCCGTCGAGCGCCCCGAGGGCGTGATCGTCCAGTTCGGCGGCCAGACGCCGCTGAAGCTCGCCGCCGGGCTCGTCGAGGCCGGCGTGCCGATCCTCGGCACGAGCGTCGACGCGATCGACCTCGCCGAGGACCGCGGGCGCTTCGGCGGCCTGCTGGCCGAGCTCGGCTACGAGGCCCCGCCGTACGCCGAGGCGCACTCGGTCGAGCAGGCGCTCGCGGCCGGCGAGGAGGTCGGCTACCCGCTGCTCGTGCGCCCGAGCTACGTGCTCGGCGGCCGCGCGATGGAGATCGTCTACTCGCGCGAGGCGCTGGAGGAGTACCTCGAGCGCAACGTGCGCGACGACGGCCGCGCGATCTTCCTGGACCGCTTCCTCGAGGACGCGATCGAGGTCGACGTCGACGCGCTCTGCGACGGGCGCGAGGCCTGGATCGGCGGGATCATGCAGCACGTCGAGGAGGCCGGGATCCACTCCGGGGACTCGGCCTGCGTGCTGCCCCCGCACTCGCTCGGCCCCGAGATGCTCGAGCGGATCCGCGAGCAGGCCGCCGGGATCGCGCTCGGGCTCGGCGTGGTCGGGCTGCTGAACGTCCAGTTCGCGATCCACGGCGGGCGGCTGTACGTCATCGAGGCCAACCCGCGCGCCTCGCGCACCGTGCCGTTCGTCAGCAAGGCGATCGGCATCCCGCTGGCCAAGATGGCCTGCCGCCTGATGCTCGGCGAGGCGCTCGCCGACCTCGGGCTGCCGGAGGACCCGATGCCGCCCGACCACGTCTCGGTGAAGGAGGCGGTGCTGCCGTTCGACCGCTTCGACGGCGCCGACGCGGTGCTCGGGCCCGAGATGCGCTCCACCGGGGAGGTGATGGGCGTCGCGCGCGACTTCCCCACGGCCTTCGCCAAGGCCCAGGCCGCCGCGGGGGCGCCGCTGCCGCGCGAGGGCACCGTGTTCATCACCGTCACCGATCGCGACAAGGCGGGCGCCGTGGCGGTGGCGCAGACGCTGCACGACCTCGGCTTCCGGATCGTCGCCACGCGCGGGACGAAGGAGGCGATCGAGCGCATGGGCATCCCCGCCGTCGAGCTCCAGAAGGTGGGGGAGGGCCACCCGAACGTCGTCGACCGGATCGAGAGCGGCGAGGTGGACCTCGTGGTGAACACGCCGACCGGGTCGGGCGCGCGCGCCGACGGCTGGGAGATCCGCCGCGCCGCCGTCGCCCGCGGCGTGCCGTGCCTGACGACGCTCTCCGGCGGTCTCGCGGCGGCCCGCGCGATCGCCGCCGCGCGCCAGGGCAGCGCCGGCGTGCTCTCGCTCCAGGAGATCCACCGCTCGCTGGAGAGCACCGCGTGAGCGAGCCGGACGGCCGGCAGGTCGCCCCGTTCGGGCGCCGGCCGGTCACGCTGACCGAACGCCGCGAGCACGGCGCCTACGTCGTCCTCGTCGCCCCCGACCCGCACGGCCCGGCGCCCCAGCCGGGCCAGTTCTACATGCTCGCCGCCGCCGAACGCTGGGGCGGCGGCCCGGACGAGCGCCCGTTCCTGCCCCGCGCGTTCTCGGTCCAGCGCGCCGACGCGGCCGGCCTGCACTTCATGCTCGAGGACGTCGGCCCCGGCACCGGGCGCCTGTGCGAGCTGGGCCCGGGCGACGAGCTCTGGCTCACCGGGCCGCTCGGGACCGGGTTCTCCGGGCCCGGCGACGGGCGCCGGGCGATCCTCTGCGGCGGCGGGGTCGGCACGGCGCCGCTGGCGATCCTCCAGGACGACCTGCGCGCCCGCGGCGTGCCCGCGGCGGCGCTGCTCGGCTTCCGCGACGCGGCCCACGCCGCCGGGGCCGAGCTCCTCCATGGCGCCCGGGTGGCGACCGACGACGGCTCGGTCGGCCATCACGGCCTCGTGACCGACCTGCTGCGCGACGAGCTGGAGGCCGGCGGCGCGGCGGTCGTCTACAGCTGCGGGCCGCCGCCGATGCTCGAAGCGGTCCGCGCGCTGTGCGCCGAGCTCGGCGTCGAGGCGCAGCTCGCGCTCGAGGCCGGCATGGCCTGCGGCTTCGGGGCCTGCTTCGGCTGCGTCGTGCCGGTGCGCGGCGGCGGGTACCTGCGCGTCTGCGTCGACGGCCCGGTGGTGGACGCGGGCCGGCTCGAGACGGCGCTCGTCGCGGGGGCCGGACATTGACCGCGTTCTGCGGCCTCCAGCTCGCCCACCCGGTCGTCAACGGCTCCGGGACGTTCGACGCGATCGCCGCGCGGCGCGCGTTCGGCCCCGCCCTCGACGGCGCGTTCCCGTTCGCGGCCTACGTCTCGAAGACGATCACGCTCGAGCCGCGCGAGGGCAACCCGCCGCCGCGCCTCTACGAGACCCCGGGCGGGATGATCAACTCGATCGGCCTGCCCAACAAGGGGCTCGCCGGCTACCTCGAGCACGACCTGCCCGAGCTCGCGCGGCTGCCCGTGCCGCTGATCACGAACGTCATGGGCTCGACCGCGGACGAGGTGGTGCGCCTGGTCGAGGCGGTCGACGCGCGCCGCGAGATCGCCGCGATCGAGCTCAACGTCTCGTGCCCGAACGTGAAGACCGGCCTCGACCTCGGCGCCGACCCCGCCGAGCTCGGGGCGCTCGTGCGGGCGGTGCGCCCGCGCACCGCCAAGCCGCTGATCGTGAAGCTCACGCCGAACACCGCCGACGTCGCGCTGGTGGCGCAGGCCGCCGAGGACGCCGGGGCGGACGCCGTCTCGCTGATCAACACGCTGCGCGCCTTCGCGCCGCACCCCGACGGGAGCGGCGCGCCCTGGCTGGGAGGCGGGACCGGCGGGATGTCCGGTCCCGCGGTGCGCGCCGTCGCGCTCGCGCAGGTCGCGGCGGTCGCCCGGCGGGTCGCGCTGCCCGTGATCGGGATGGGCGGGGTCGCCAGCGGCCGTCACGCCCGTCAGTTCCTCGATGCGGGCGCCACGCTCGTCGCGGTGGGCACCGAGAGCTTCCGCGACCCCGCGGCCGGGGCGCGGATCGCGCGCGAGTTGGGCGCGGAATCCGCAAACAGCGGGAATCGTTGAGCGACTCCGCACAAGACTCGTTTTCGGACTGCGGGAAATCCCTGCAAATCGGCGTGATGGGGTCAACCACCGTGAAGAACGCTTCACCTCAGCCTGAGGTCAAGGCGAATCTGCACGCCGGACCTTGCCCGCCCGAACCGAATCTGTATGCTCGCCGCCCAGTGCCGCCGGCGACCGACATCAACGCTCCCAAGCAGGCCTCGGCCCCGGAGCGGTCGCACATCCAGCGGATGGAGGCACTCCAGCGCGCGAACCACATCCGCACCCAGCGCGCGCAGATCAAGCGGGATCTGAAGGCCCGCAAGACGACGATCGACCGGCTGCTCGAGAACCCGCCCGAGTACCTCGAGACGGCGAAGGTCATCGAGCTGCTGCTGGCGGTGCCGAAGTACGGGCGGGTCAAGGCCAACAAGATCCTCCAGCAGTGCCGGATCTCGCCGAGCAAGACGGTCGGCGGGCTCTCGGACCGCCAGCGCAAGGAGCTCGTCGAGCTCCTCCGCGCCCGCCTGAGCTAGCGCCTCGCGGGTCCTGCGGGCGCCTGACGCCACCCGCGGCACGCGGCCCGTGCTTGCGCACTGTCCCGCGTGCGCGTGCGGCGTCATCCATCCCGCATGACCTCGCGATGCCTCCAGCTCCCCGTAAGCGGGCCCGGGGGCCAGCCGCCGGTGCGCTGCCTAGTGTTCCCGTCCCCGTGTCACGCGTCATCGTCATCACCGGGCCCTCCGGGGTCGGCAAGGGCACGCTGATCCGGCTGCTGCGCGAGCGGCTCCCGGACCTCGGGCTGAGCGTGTCGGCGACGACGCGCGACCCGCGCCCCGGCGAGGTGGACGGGGTCGACTATCACTTCCTGAGCGAGGCGGACTTCGATCGGCTCGTGCGCGACGGCGCGTTCGTCGAGCACGCCGAATACGCCGGGCGCCGCTACGGGACGCTGCGCGCGGAGCTCGAGCGGCGCGCCGGGGCCGGCGAGCCGGTCGTGCTGGAGATCGAGGTCCAGGGCGCGCGCCAGATCCGTGCCACGCTGCCGGAGGCCTTCCAGGTGTTCATCGCCCCGCCCTCGGGTGACGCGCTCCGCGAGCGGCTCGTCGGCCGCGGCACGGACGAGCCCGGCGTCATCGAGCGCCGGCTGGGCGTCGCCGAGCAGGAGCTGGCGGCGCAGGGAGAGTTCCCGCACGTCGTCGTCAACGACCGCCTCCACGAGGCCGCCGAGGAGCTGACCGCGCTGGTGCAGGAGGCGCTCGCCGGTCCGGGTAGACTGGGCGCATGATCCAGCCCCGCATCGACACGCTGCTCGAGCAGGTCGACTCGAACTACGCCGCCGTGCTGGTCGCCGCCAAGCGGGCGCGCCAGATCAACAGCTACTACCACAACCTCGGCGAGGGGACGTTCGACGAGTTCCCGCCGCCGATGGTGGACTCGCACTCCAAGAACTACCTGACGATCGCCCTCGAGGAGGTCGCCGGGGGCAAGATCTCCTACCACTACCGGTAGGGCGGGCGGGGCCCCGTCCCGCCGGCGACCGGACGCACGTCATGGCCCGCATCCTGCTCGGGGTCTGCGGAGGGATCGCCGCCTACCGGGCGCTCGAGCTCGTGCGCCTGGCCACGAAGGCCGGGCACGCCGTCCGCGTCGTGCAGACCCCGGACGCCCAGCGCTTCGTCGGCGGGCTCTCGTTCGCCGCGCTCACCGGCGCGCCGGTGCTCACCACCGAGTGGGAGCGCGACCCGGCCCGGGGCGCGTTCCCGGACCAGCCTGCGCCCGAGCACGACCCGCTGAGCCACCTCGAGCTCGTGCGCAACGCCGACGCCTACCTGATCGCGCCGGCGACCGCGAACACGATCGCCAAGCTCGCCGGCGGCCACGCCGACAACCTGCTGACGAGCGCCGCCCTCGCCGCCACGTGCCCCCTGCTCGTCGCGCCGGCGATGAACCACCACATGTGGGAGCACCCGGCGACGCAGGCCAACGTCGCGACGCTGCGCGAGCGCGGCGCGACCATCGTCGAGCCGGAGGTGGGTGCGCTCGCGAGCCGCAACGAGTGGGGCGCCGGCCGGCTGGCCGCCCCCGAGGCCCTGCTGGCCGCGGTCGAGGCGCTCGTCCCGGACGGGACGCGGCCCTGGGACGGCCTGCGCGTCCTGGTCACCGCGGGCGGCACGCGCGAGCCGATCGACGCCGTGCGCTACGTGGGCAACCGCTCGTCGGGCCGGATGGGGTTCGCCCTGGCCGAGGAGGCCGCCGCGCTCGGCGCCGACGTCACGGTGATCGCGGCGAACGTCCGGCTGCCCCGTCATCCGCGTATCCGCTACGTGGACGTCCAGACCGCCGCCGAGCTCGAGACCGCCGCCCGTGCCGGGTTCCCGGCGTGCGACCTGCTGCTCATGGCCGCCGCGGTGGCCGACTTCCGGCCCGCCGACCCGGCCGCCGGGAAGCTCAAGAAGGCCGGGCGCGACGGCCTGGCGATCGTGCTCGAGCCGACGACCGACGTGCTCGGCGCGCTGGCACCGCTGCGCCGCCCGGGCCAGGTCGTGATCGGCTTCGCCGCCGAGCACGGCGAGGGCGCGCTCGACTACGGGCGCGACAAGCTCGCGCGCAAGGGCCTCGACGCGATCGTCGTCAACGACGTCAGCGGCGCCGGGATCGGCTTCGACGCGCTCGAGAACGAGGTCACGATCCTCACCGCGGCGGGCGAGCGCCACGTCCCGCGGGCGACGAAGGCCGACGTCGCGCGCACGATCCTCGAGGTGGCCGGCGAGCTGCGCGCCGGCGCGGGAGCGCGCGGCGGGCCGTGACCGCCTACGGCGACCCGGCCGGGCCCCTGGCGGGCGTCACGGACGCGGAGGTCGCCGCCGCGCGCGCGCTCGGGCGCCGCGTCGCCGAATCGGTCATGGGCGCCGCGCAGGTGCGCCCGGAGGTCGTCGGCGACGTGATCGTCGCGATGCTCGCCGAGGGCCACGTGCTGATCGAGGACCTGCCCGGCGTGGGCAAGACGACGCTGGCGCGCGCGGTCGCGCGCTCGCTCGATCTCGAGTTCGCCCGGATCCAGTGCACGGCCGACCTGCTGCCGGCCGACGTGGTCGGCACGAACGTCTACAACCGCCGGCTCGAGGCGTTCGAGTTCCGCCCGGGGCCGGTGTTCGCGAACGTCGTCGTGGTCGACGAGATCAACCGCGCCTCGCCGAAGACCCAGTCCGGCCTGCTCGAGTGCATGCAGGAGCGGCGCGTGACGGTCGACGTCCATTCGCACGAGCTCGCGCGCCCCTTCATCGTCCTGGCGACCCAGAACCCGGTCGAGTTCGAGGGCACCTACCCGCTCCCGGAGGCCCAGGTCGACCGTTTCATGGTGCGCCTCGCGCTCGGCTATCCCTCGGCGGCCGCCGAGGCCGAGATGCTCGCCGCGCACGAGGGCGGCGACCGGACCGAGGCGATCGAGCCGGTGGCGAGCGCCGCCGAGGTGCTCGAGGCCCAGAGCGCCGCCCGGCGCGTGCACGCCTCGGACGCGCTGCGGGCCTACGTCGTCGCGCTGCTCGCGCACACCCGCGAGGACCGGCGCACCGAGCTCGGCGCCAGCCCCCGCGCCGGGCTGATGCTGCTGCGCGCCGCGAAGGCCCGGGCGCTGCTCGCCGGCCGCGACCACGTGCTGCCCGACGACGTCCAGGCGCTGGCGCCGGCCGTGCTCGGCCACCGGATCGTGCTCTCGCCGGAGGCGCTGGACGCGACCCCCGACCAGATCGTCGCCGACGCCCTCGCGGCGACGCCCGCCCGCTAGGGGCCCGCGGTGCGCCGGCACGGGGCGACCGGCACGGTGCTCCTGGGCGCCGGCCTGCTGATCGCCGCCGGGCTGTTCGACGGCGAGGCGCTCTACGTGCCGGCGATCGTGCTGCTCGTGCTGGGTCTGATCGCCGGCGTCTGGGTCCGGCTGGCGAGCCGCGGCGTCCGCGTCGAGCGGCGCCTGGCCGCGACCCGCGTGCAGGAGGACGAGCCGCTGCTCGTCGAGCTCGACGTCATCGGCGGCCGCGTGGCGCCGCCCGCCGGCGAGGTGCACGACCCGCTGCTGCGGTCCCCGGCGCGCCTGGCCGCCGGGCGCCGGCGCAGCCGCGTGCGGATCCGGGCGCGCTTCTCCCGGCGCGGCCGGCGCACGCTGGCGCCGCCGGCGGTGCTCGTGCGCGACCCGCTCGGGCTGTCCGAGCGCCTCGTGCCGGGCACCGGACCGCAGGACGAGGTGCTCGTCCTGCCGCGCGTGGAGCCGGTGCTCGAGGCGCCCGCCGCGGGGGCGCGCGGCGCCCGGGGCCTGCGCCGCACGGCCCGCCGCGGCGGCGCGGCCGAGGTCGACCTCGCCGGCCTGCGCGCCCACCGGCCCGGCACCCCCGCCTCGCGGATCGCGTGGCCGCTCTACTCGCGCACCGGCGAGCTGCACGAGCGCGTCCTGCAGGACGACGGCGACCAGCGCCCGGTCGTCGTGCTGGATCTGCGCGGAGCGACCGAGGCGGACGCCGACGCTGCGGCGCGGGCGGCCGCCTCGCTGACCGTGCACCTCGCCGAGCGCGGGGGCTGCGCGCTGCTGGCCCCCGGCGACCGACGCCCCGCGCTGATCGAGCCCGGCCTGCGCGCGTGGCCGCACGCGCACGCGCGGCTGGCGCTCGCGCGGACGGGGGAGGGCCCGGCCCTCGGCGCGCTCGCCGGGCGCCGCGGTCTGCTCGTGTGGGTCAGCGCGCGGCCGCGCAACGAGCCGCCGCGCGGGCTCGGAGCCGGCGCGCGCGTGCTCGTCGTGCCCGGGCGCCTCGCGGGCCGCCCGGCGGCGTTCACGGTGGCCGGGTGCACGGGGTACGCGGCCGTCGCGCCGCGGCCGGCGGCGTCGCTCGCCGGGAGCCCGACGTGAGCACGGCGGCGGTCTCCGGCACGCCCGCGCGCGAGCAGCCCGCCAGCTCGGCGGTCACGGCCGCCTGGGCGCGGCTGGCCGCGTTCGCGCCGCTCGTGCTCGTCGGCCTGCTCGCGTGGGCCGAGCTCGTGGCCCCGGCGGCCACCAGCGCAGCGTGGGGGATGGCCGCGGTCGCGACGCTGGCGGGCGCGGGCCTCGTCGCCGCCGGCGGCATCGGCGCGCGCCGGCCGCGCAACCTCGTGCTCGCCGGCATCGTGCTCGTGCTCCTCGCCGGTGTCCTGCTCTCGGTCGGGATCCGCGGCCGCGACGTGCTCCCCGATCGCTGGGACGACCTCGCCCGCGGCATCGCCACCGGGATCGGCGCGCTGCCCGGCACGCTCGTGCCCTACCGCGGCGACGAGCCGTGGGTCCGCTACACGCTGCTGCTCGGCGGCTCGGCGATGGCCGCGATCGCCGTGCTGCAGGCGTTCTGGCCGCGCGAGCCCGGGCGCCTGCCCGGGTCGGTGTTCGCCGCGGCCTTCACGCTCGCGGTCCTCTACGGCGTCCCCGCCGTCGAGCGCGAGAGCGAGCGCCCGTTCCTGGCCGGCGCGCTGTTCGCCGTGCTGCTGGCCGGCTTCCTGTTCGCCGACCGGCTGCGGCCGGCGCAGCTCGGTCCGGCCGCCGTGCTGCTGGGCGTCGCGACCGGGCTGGCGCTGCTGCTCGCCCCGGCGCTCGACCGGCGCGAGCCGTGGGTGGACTACGAGCAGCTCGCGCGCTCGGTCGCCGGCCGCGGCGCGGTGGGCTATCGCTGGGACCACGGCTACGGCCCGCTCGACTGGCCGCGGCGCGGCCGCGAGCTGCTGCGGATCAGTGCCGAGCGCCCGGCGTACTGGAAGGCCGGGGTGCTCGACACGTTCGACGGCCGCGGCTGGCGGCGGGGCGGGGGCGCGCCGCCGTTCGAGGCCGGGGGCGAGCAGGACCGCTCGGAGCCCTCG